>JALEIO010000125.1 GCA_022769845.1 Oscillospiraceae bacterium | reverse complement strand
ACGCTTTACAAGCTCGCAAAGGTGAACGCCTGATTTTATAGGCGAGCTTCCGACACTTTCCAAAAGCGAGTTAACCTCATCACTCGGCGCAATAACAGTAGACTTTGCACGCTTTATCTCATTTTCAATCGCTTCTTTTTTTGCAAGAAATTTTGCGTACCGCTCATCGCTTATAAGACCTATTTCGTGCCCCTTCGGCGTAAGGCGCAAATCCGCGTTATCCTGTCTTAAAAGCAGCCTGTATTCACTTCTTGATGTAAGCATTCTGTACGGCTCTTTTGTGCCTTTTATCGTCAAATCATCAATAAGAGTGCCGATATAGCCTTCTGACCTATCCAGAATAAACGGCTTTTCTCCTTTTATTTTAAGCGCAGCATTAATGCCTGCAATAAGCCCCTGCGCCGCTGCTTCTTCATAACCCGAGCTGCCGTTAAACTGACCTGCACCGTAAAGACCGGGAAAATCCTTAAATTCCAACGTAGCATAAAGATTTGTGGCGTCCACGCAATCATATTCAATCGCATATGCAGTACGCATCATTTTAGCATTTTCCAGTCCCGGCAGCGTGTGCAGCATTTTAAGCTGAACATCTTCGGGAAGGCTGGATGAAAAACCCTGAACATACATTTCATCTGTTGTAAGCCCCATTGGCTCAATAAAAATCTGATGTCTTTCCTTATCCTTAAATCTTACGATTTTGTCCTCAATTGACGGACAGTAACGCGGTCCTACGCCCTCGATTTTTCCGCTGTATATCGGAGACCTGTGAAGATTGTCAAGTATAACCTTATGTGTATCTGCATTTGTATAGGTAAGGTAACAGCAAACCTTGTTTTCGCCCGTTTTTTCTGTTTCAAACGAAAACGGCGTGATATCCTCATCACCCTTTTGAATCTGCATTTTTGAAAAATCAACACTGTTTGCGTTAATTCGCGCAGGAGTGCCCGTTTTAAAGCGCATAAGGTCAATTTTTTTGCTTTTGAGCGCGTCAGACAGTCTGTTTGCAGGAAAAATTCCGTCAGGACCGCTCGGATAGCTCACATCGCCGACAATAACCTTTCCGCGCAGAAACGTGCCCGTGGCGATGATTGCCGCCTTTACCGCAAAGCGCGCGCCAAGGTGTGTTATAACCGCCTTTACTGCATTATCACTGTCAAATTCTATATCTATAATTTCAGCCTGTTTTATATCGAGGTTTTCCTGCTTTTCCAAAACGTGCTTCATTTCCTGCTGATAAAGCCGCCTGTCCGCCTGTGCGCGCAGAGAATATACCGCAGGCCCTTTGCCCTTGTTCAAAATTCTCGACTGAATAAAAGTTTTATCGGTGTTTTTGCCCATCTCGCCGCCGAGCGCGTCAATTTCGCGCACAAGATGCCCCTTTGCAGTGCCGCCTATACACGGATTGCACGGCATATTTGCGATTGTGTCAAGGTTTATCGCAAACATAATTGTATTAAGTCCAAGCCGAGCCGACGCAAGAGCCGCCTCGCACCCTGCGTGACCGCCTCCTATAACCGCAACATCATATTCGCCAGCATTGTATATTTCCATAAACTCACCCTTTTTAAGTTATTTGCCCACACAGAACGAGTGAAAAATCCTATCCACAATTTCCTCGCCGATACTCATTCCCACAACCTCGCCAAGACTTTTTAAAGCGTTTTCAATATCCACAAACGTCATATCGGACGGAAGGTTTGATTTTAGCGTTTCCACAGCTGCATTTATGCTTGAAAGTGCGTTTGCAAGCGCTTCCTTGTGGCGTTCGTTTATAATCGTTTCACCGCCGTTATCACAAATTTCACCCATATCAAACATATCGGAAATTTTTTTGTTAAGCTCATCAATGCCTATTTCATTTTTCACCGAAAATTCTATAACATTTTCCTTACCGGCGCAAAAATTTTTAACGCCTTCGGTTATCCCGTTTTCGCTTTTATTAACCAAAATTATACTTTTTTTGCCGCTTATCATCGAGTAAATTTCAATGTCGTTTTTGTCGATTTCCTTTTGTGCGTCCAGCATAAAAATTACAAGTTCGGCTTCTTCAGCACGCTTTTTCGACATTTCCACGCCAATCTTTTCAACTGTATCATCAGTGCTTCTTATTCCTGCCGTATCAGATACTGCGAGCATAATATTGCCAAGGTTAATTTGCTCCTCTATAACATCGCGCGTTGTGCCTTCAACATCGGTTACAATCGCCCTCTCGCTTCCTGAAAGAAGATTTAAAAGCGACGATTTTCCCACATTGGGCTTGCCTAAAATAACGGTTTTTACGCCGTACTTAATAATTCTGCCTCTGTCTGCGGTCAAATAAAGCTTTTCGGTTTTATCTTTAATACTGCACAATAGATTATAATATTGCTCGTCTGACATTGGCTCCAAGCCTTCTTCGGGAAAGTCGTTTATAACGTCGAGGTTTGCCGCAAGTGATAAAAGTCCTTCGCGAATTTCGTTTATTTTTTCTGACAAGCTTCCGCCAAGCTGATTTACCGCCGCAGTGTGAAGACGGCCTGTCTTTGAATTTATAACGTCAATAACCGCCTCCGCCTCGCAAAGGTCAATTCTGCCGTTTAAAAATGCGCGTTTTGTAAACTCGCCTCTGTCGGCATATGCCGCACCGTTTTTAACAACAAGGCTCAAAATTTTTCGTGCGCTTATCGTTCCGCCGTGGCAGTTTATTTCAACGACATCTTCTTTTGTATAGGAGCTTGGCGCGCGCATAACCGTTACAAGAACCTCGTCAATTTTTTCTTCGCCGTCATATATAAAGCCGTAATGAACGGTGTGCGATTTAACGTCTGCAAGGCGTTTTTTGCCTTTAAAAATTTTATCTGTAATGCTTACAGCATTATCGCCGCTCAATCTTATTATTGCAATTCCGCCTATGCCCGGTGCCGTTGCGATTGCCGCTATGGTTTTTTGCATAATTTTTACCATCCTTAAAATAAAAAAGCGTACTACGTACACATCAACACCCCTGCCCCTCAATCTTGAGGGGTGGGGTGCGCTTTTTTGAAACAAGCTGATTGCGCACTTCTCGCGCGCAATTTCCTATGTTATAAATAAAGGCTGCCTTACCAACAAGGCAACCTTAAAAATCGAACTATTTTCTGTTATAAGCTATTACAACTTTTCTGTTAGGTGACTGCCCTACACTGTATGTTGTTACATATTCATTATCCTGAAGCGAAGCGTGAATAATTCGTCTTTCATAAGAATTCATAGGCTCAAGCGTTACGTTGTGCTTGGTTTTTGCAACCTTTGAAGCAAGCTTTGCCGCAAGATTTTCAAGCGTTTTAACTCTCTTTTCGCGATAGCCTTCGGTATCAATGCTCACCTTTACAAAATCGCCGTTGCCGGTGTTCACATTGAGGCTTGTAAGATGCTGCAATGCATCCAGCGTTTCGCCTCTTTTTCCGATTACAACGCCCATATCATCGCCTTCAAGGTTTATTCTCAAAACATCGCCCTCAAGCTCGGCGTTGATTTTAACTTCAATTCCCCAAACATCAAAAAGCTGCGTCAAAAAGTCCACCGCTTTTGAAACGGGCGTACATTTTAAAGTTATCCTAACCTTTGCGTCCTTGCTTCCCATACCCAAAAATCCTTTTGAGCCTTCTTCAAGAACTTCAACCTCAACATCTTCAATTTTCGCATTAAGCTCGCCGAGCGCCGCATTTGTAGCGTCCTCAACGGTTTTACCAACCATTTCGATTGTTTTCACGACAATCACTCTCCATTAATATAAAAATCGCAAAAATTATTTTCTTTTCTGCTTTAACTTTCTTCTTTCTTTTCGAGCCTTTTCCTTTTCATCCTCGATTGCCTTAACCTCTTCTTTGAATTTTTCGCCGTATTTGTGATTAAGATACATCTGCTGCAAAATGGAAAGAACGTTGCTCAAGCTCCAGTAAAAACCGAGTGCCGCCGAATAACTGAAGGCAATCCATCCGGTAAAAAACGGCATAAAATACATCATAGATTTATTCATAGCCTGTGCTTGGTCAGCATTGCCTCCCTGCTTTGTATCCTCGGGATTTAAAATTCTTTTGGGCTTTTCATCTTCCTTCTTTTCCCGCTTATTATTGGAAGTGTTCATTGTAATGTAGCTGCTTAAGAAAGTTGTAAGACCTGCAAAAATCGGAATTATCCACAGTACGTTCGGGTTTGTAATGCCCTGCCACGGAACAAGCGACAAATCAAAGCCTTTAAAAAGTTCAAAATCAATAAGTCCCGATTTTGTTGCCGCAATAATCTGCGCCGCCGAATTAAAATTTTTGCTCGTTATGTCCGACGCATACTGCATTGCCAGCGCCCAGCTTTCGCTTGCCGACATCTGAAGCATAAACGTTAACGGATAAGAAATTACCTGATACAGGCAAAAAAGTATCGGCATCTGAATAAGCATCGGCAAACAGCCGCCCGCGGGGCTTACATTATGCTCCTTATAAAGTTTCATTTGCTCCTGCTGCAGCTTTTGCGGGTCGTTTTTGTATTTATCCTGCAAATCCTTAAGCTTTGGCTGCACCTGCTGCATTTTTACCATTGATTTTTGCTGCTTTGCGCTGAGCGGCAGCAAAATAAGCTTTACCAAAACAGTAAAAATTATAAGAGCAACACCGTAATTATTCACAAATCCGTATATAAAATTTAAAACAAATCCAAGCCCGTGTGAAATTCCTCTGAAAATATTAATGCCAATCGCCTCCGTGCGCAAAATTTTTACGCATTGTCAATATTATTTAAGCGGGTCGAAGCCGCCCTTGCAAAACGGATTACAGCGAAGTATTCTTTTCAGCGCAAGAAAGCTTCCCTTTAAAACTCCGTATTTTTCCACCGCTTCAAGCGCATACTGCGAACAGGTCGGATAAAACCTGCAACATGGTTTTTTAAGCGGCGATATAAATTTTTGATAAAATAAAATAAGCCGAATTAAAGCTTTTTTAATTATTTTCATTTAAGCAAACCTGCTTTTTCAAGACATTCGTTCATTGCGGTTTTAACGGTATTAAAGCTTGTGCAAGCGGTTTTAACCCTTGCCGCAAAAATTATGTTGTAACCATCCTTTATGCTTGGCTTAAAGCACCTGTACGCCTCTCTTATAAGGCGTTTTGCTCTGTTTCGCATATGAGCCTTGCCTATTGCCGTAGAGGCAGTAATTCCGTATTTTGTAACGCTTGTCCTGTTTTTGTAATAATGCATAACAAGAGCAGGCGTAACAACCTTTTTTCCGCGGCTGTACGCATATCTGAACTCTCTGTTAAGCTTAACGGTCCCCTTCAAGCAAAAACCTCCTGTTGCTTAAAAAGACCACAAACGCTGTGGCCTTTCGGAGTTTCCTTTATTACGCAGATAATACTTTTCTACCCTTTAATCTTCTGCGAGCTAAAACTTTTCTGCCATTGCTTGTTGACATTCTTTTTCTGAAGCCGTGAACTTTACTTCTGTGTCTTACATTCGGCTGATATGTTCTTTTCATAAAAAGCACCTCCCTAAATCACCTATATAAACAAGCGCAAAAAAGCTTGTCATATTTTACAAATCGTTATTAATTATACAATACAAATTAGTTTTTGTCAATATTTAATTCATTTATTTTTATTATTTTTTAATATAATATTACATTTTCGTTGCATATTGAATTTTTTGTCGAAAAAATAATAAATTTGTGATAAAATAATTTTGCATTTAAATTTTTGAAAGGAGAAAAAAATGAAAAAACTGCTTTTGTTTGTCATAATTTTTGCTTTTGCTTTTTCGTGTATGCAAATTTTTGCAAACGGTGAAATTTCACTTTACATAAACGGCACAAGGCTTTCGTGCGATGTTGCACCACAGATTGTAAACGACAGAACGCTCTGCCCCACTCGTGCAATTTTTGACGCATTCGGCGCAAGCGTTGAATGGAACGATGCGAAAAAACAGGTTTTAATAAAAAAAGACGTAAATGAAATTCTCCTTACCGTTGGCAGCGAAACAGCATATGTCAATGAACAAAAAGTAACTCTTGACTGCGCTCCTACAATTATTTCGGACCGCTGTATGGTGCCGATACGCTTTATAAGCGAAACACTCGGCTGCGCGGTTAACTGGGAGGAAAAAACAAAAAGCGTGTATATTATATATGAAGAAAAAAATAACGAACAGCTGCTTATTTCGGATATAAAGCTTGCAAAAAACGATGTTGACAAATGTGTTTTTGAAATAAAGTACAACGGAAAAACCGAGCCTAAAACATTTTTGCTTTCATATTCAAACTGCATAGTTTTTGATTTTGAAAATGCAACCCTCGCTTTTTCCGATTCCAAAGTCACTGTTGACAATGCGTTTGTAAAGGAAATACGATATGCGCAGCACGAGGATTACGCACGCGTAGTAATAGAATGTAAAAATGCACAGCCATACGAAAAAAGCCTTGCAAATGGTATATTTACCGTAAGCGTCGGCAGCAGCAATACGGCGGTAAATAATCCGTCAAACGGTGATAGTACAAATAATGCGAACAACAATACAAACAATATTTCTGACCGCGAATTTACCTTAAGCCGAGATGAAAACAATCTCTGCGTGGTTATTGACGCAGGTCACGGTGGAAAAGACCCGGGTGCTATCTACAAAAACGAAAACGGCGAAATTATTCTTGCCGAAAAGGATATAAACCTCAAAATTGCAAATAAGGTTTACGAAATCTTGCAATCAGAGGGTATAAACGTAAAATCCACGCGTACAACCGACAAATTTTTGGAGCTTAAAGAAATCACCGATATTGCAAACGGATATGATGCCGACCTTTTTGTAAGCATACATATAAACGCAATGGAAAACAGTCCTGACATAAGCGGTATGATGGTTTTGTATAACGGCGACGCTTTAAGTGATAAATACGGCATAAATTCAAAAGAGGCTGCATTGAATATAAATAAAAAAATTGCCGAAGCAGTAAATATTAAGGATAGAGGAATTGTTTCGCGCCCGGGACTTTGGGTATTAAGAAAGACGAATATGCCTGCCGTTTTAATTGAATGTGCATTCATTTCAAATGCGGACGACAGAGCAATTTTAACCAATGAAACCGTTCTTGAGACTTACGCACGTTCCATTGCCGACGGCATTAAGCAATCTCTTGAAACGATGAAACAGAATATTATTAAAGCTAAAAATTCCTGATGCAAACTTTTAACTTGTATTTTGTGCTGTTAATACAATTTTCATTTATTTAAAATTCTTCCCT
>JALEIO010000124.1 GCA_022769845.1 Oscillospiraceae bacterium | reverse complement strand
ACGTTTTGACAAAAATGTCCTGACGTATTTTTGCTTCTTTTAAGGCAAAATCAAAAATTTTTAAAATTTTTTAAAAATACTATTGACAAATGACTTAAAATCGGTTAAAATAGTCAATGTTGTTGCTAATGAGAAACAACGCACTTGCGGCAGTGCTGGAATCGGCAGACAGGCACGTTTGAGGGGCGTGTGTCTATGACGTATGGGTTCAAGTCCCATTTGCCGCACCAAATAAGACTGACTGTTTTGATAGAATAGTCAGTCTTTTTCTTTTTATCAAAACAGTTGAAAAACCGCAGTATAGTGTTTTTTCTTTATTGCCTTCCATATATAAAAGTTGAAAAACGTGCTGTTACGGAATCAAATCCGTAACGGCATTTTTTGTATGCAAAAAACAGGGTAGAGCGTTAAACTCTATCCTGTTTCTTTATAACGAGTCCGAAGCCGTTTTTGAAATTAAAAGGTTCGGATGCGTTGGCAATGGTGACCCCTACGGGATTCGAACCCATGTTATCGCCGTGAAAGGGCGGTGTCTTAACCACTTGACCAAGGGGCCGTTTTGTAAATGCTTTGTTATTGTACCATACAACCGCCGGTTTGTCAATACTTTTTTGTTATAATATATCGTCCTCTAAAAATTTTTAAAATTTTTTAAAAAAACTATTGACAAATTATAAAAAGCGTGATAACATATTAAACAGATAGGTTTTATGTGTTATGTTTTTACAGAGGTGCTGTTTATGAAATTTACTAAAATTTTGCGTATGCGCCCGTGCGGTGCAAAGGACGAATGTTGACAATTTAAATATTAGTTTAAAATTTTATGAAAATTACAAAATAATAATATAGAAAAGAGGAAATAAAATGGCTGAAATTAAAGATACATCAAAATGGGGATTTGAAACCAAACAATTACATATTGGGCAGGAAACCCCCGACCCTGCCAGCGACTCGAGGGCTGTACCGATTTATCAAACAACATCTTATGTATTCAAAAATTCCGCTCACGCGGCGGCACGCTTTTCGCTTGCGGACGCAGGCAATATTTACGGACGTCTCACAAATTCAACGCAGGACGTTTTTGAAAAACGCATTGCGGCGTTGGAGGGCGGTGTTGCAGCACTGGCAGTTGCGTCAGGCGCAGCGGCAATTACATATACAATAGAAAATCTTGCCGAGGGCGGCGGTCACATTGTTGCGCAAAAGACAATTTACGGCGGAAGCTACAATCTTTTGGCGCACACGCTTACTAAATACGGCATAACAACCACTTTTGTGGATATTCACAATCTTGACGAAGTCAAAGCGGCAATTACAGACGATACTAAAGCTATTTTTACCGAAGCAATGGGAAATCCGAACAGTGACATTCCGGATGTTGACGCTCTTTCGAAAATTGCCCACGAAGCAAAAATTCCGCTGGTAATTGACTCTACCTTTGCAACCCCCTACTTATTCAGACCAATCGAGCATGGTGCAGATATCGTTGTTCATTCGGCGACAAAATTTATAGGCGGTCACGGCACTACGCTCGGCGGCGTTATTGTTGACAGCGGAAATTTTGACTGGGAGGCAAGCGGAAAATTTGCGTCCTTGGTTGAGCCGAATCCAAGCTATCACGGTGTATCTTTTACAAAAGCAGTCGGCAAAGCGGCATTTGTTACAAAAATCCGTGCAATACTTCTTCGCGATACAGGCGCGGCAATATCTCCGTTTAACGCATTTTTGCTTTTGCAGGGGCTTGAAACGCTTTCTCTGCGCGTAGAACGTCACGCAGAAAACACAAAGAAAGTGCTTGAATATCTTGTAAATCATCCAAAGGTTGAAAAGGTTAACCACCCTGCTCTGCCCGACCATCCCGACCATGAGCTTTACAAAAAATATTATCCTAACGGCGGAGGCTCTATTTTCACATTTGATATAAAGGGCGGCGCAAAAGAGGCGCAGGAATTTATTGATAAGCTTCAAATTTTCTCGCTTTTGGCAAATGTTGCAGATGTAAAATCACTTGTAATTCATCCTGCTTCCACAACACATTCACAGCTTTCAGAGCAGGAACTTTTAGACCAGGGAATAAAGCCAAGCACAATAAGGCTTTCAATCGGAACCGAAACTGCAAGCGATATTATTGCAGATTTGGAACAAGCATTTAATTAATTTTATTTTAGGAGTGTTAATTATGAAAATATATGAAAAAATTACCGATTTAATTGGCGGAACACCGCTTTTGGAACTTAAAAATTATGAAAAAAGCAAAAATCTGTCGGCAAAAATTTTAGCAAAGCTCGAATATTTTAACCCGGCAGGAAGTGTTAAAGACAGAATTGCAAAAAAAATGATTGACGAGGCTGAAAAAAGCGGCGCTTTAAAGCCCAATTCCGTAATAATTGAGCCCACAAGCGGAAACACCGGAATCGGTCTTGCGTCTGTTGCAGCGGCAAGAGGATACAAAATTATTCTTACAATGCCCGAAACAATGAGCGTTGAAAGAAGAAATCTTCTTAAAGCATACGGCGCAAAGCTTGTTTTGACCGATGGTGCAAAAGGTATGAAGGGCGCAATTGAAAAGGCAAAGGAACTTGCTGCCGAAACGCCTGACAGCTTTATTCCTGGTCAGTTTACAAATATGGCAAATCCCGCGGCGCATCTTGAAACAACCGGTCCCGAAATTTGGAACGACACTGATGGAAATGTTGATATTTTTGTTGCAGGAGTCGGCACAGGCGGCACACTTTCGGGTGTAGGCGAATATTTAAAATCTAAAAATCCAAATGTGAAAATCGTTGCGGTTGAGCCTTCCGGCTCGCCTGTTCTTTCAAAAGGTACACCGGGTCCTCACAAAATCCAGGGTATCGGTGCCGGATTTGTACCCGATACGCTCAACACCAAAATTTATGATGAAATAATTACCGTTGAGAATGAAGATGCTTTTGAAACAGGAAGATATATTGCACAAAACGAAGGAGTGCTCGTAGGCATTTCGTCAGGTGCGGCCGTTTTTGCAGCAACCGAGCTTGCAAAACGTCCCGAAAACAGTGGAAAAACCATTGTTGTGCTTCTGCCCGATACAGGCGACAGATACCTCTCAACACCGATGTTTGCCGAAGAATAAAGCATCTTTTATGGCAGATTAAGGCATCTCATAAGAGATGCCTTTTAATTTCTAAAAATACGCTTGAAAACCTACCAAATATATGTTATTATAGTATATAGTATTAAGAATTGAGGTGCGGTAAAATGAAAATTTCAACAAAAGGAAGATATGCGGTTCGTATGCTTCTGGACCTTGCCGAGCATGGTGAAGGCAGATATATTGCGCTGAAAGAAATTGCCGAACGTCAGGGAATTTCAAAAAAATATCTCGAACAAATCGTAACAATTTTAAATAAATCGAATATTCTCATAACAAACAGAGGTTTTCAAGGCGGATATAAACTTGCAAAATCTCCCGACAAATACACGTTAGGCTCAATTTTGCGACTTACAGAAGGCTCGCTTGTGCCCGTTTCGTGTCTGGAGCAGCAGCCGAATCAGTGTGCGCGTGCGGCTTCCTGCCCTACTCTTTTTGTGTGGAAGGGGCTCGGTGATGTTATAAACAATTATCTTGACGGTATAACCTTGCAGGACATTATGGATAAGCAAATTGAAAGCTATTCAAACGATTATATGATATAACTTTTTCATAAGAATACTAATGTGAAATACAAATTTTTAAAATATCCGTTTGCAATTAATTGCAAACGGATATTTTTTTAATAAATTTTTGAAAAGCAGCTTGCCGAGAAAGACGAGGTCATTGATGTCCTAAAAAAATCCGTCGGCATATTTTCAAAACCATAGAGGATAAGTATTATGTCAAAATATTTTCTACAAACTAATTTATCAATATCATAACCACCGCAAGTATAATTAAAAAAGCAAAGTTAAACACTGAAAACAGTTTTATATAATATCCGGTTCTGCCAGGATTATTTTTTACATATTCCCGGAAAGTTATTAGGCTTGCCAACGAGGCTATCAAAGTACCGACTCCGCCAATATTAACCCCCACCAATAGGTCTGCATAGTTGTTGGTAAACTGTGATAATAATATTGCCGATGGTACATTGCTTATGAATTGGCAAGAAATCACGCTCATAAGCAACGTGTTTTTCTCCAGCAATGAAGAAAATAAACTTCTGACACCCTCAATTCGAGCCATATTTCCCGCAAAAACGAAAAAGAATACAAATGTGAATAATAATCCGTAATCGACCATTTTCAGTGATTTTTTATCTGCGAAAAAAATCACCGGCGGTATTATAATCAAACCAATCCAATATGGGATTCCTCGAAAAACTATTACAATCGACAAGGTAAATAACGCTAAATATAGTGTAACTCTTTTAGGATCAAGCTTAACCT
>JALEIO010000107.1 GCA_022769845.1 Oscillospiraceae bacterium | reverse complement strand
CACAGATAAAAATTTAAGAAAATGCGCCGCTTACGGCAGCTCGTCCGGTCTCGAAACGCTTATCGGAATTGTTATGGGAATTTATTTTTTAAAAAGAAGGAGGATTATTGATGTTTGTTAAAAATTTTGTTGAAAAAGATAAATATTACGACTCGGTATTTTTGATGAAGCTTGCACGAAATCTTGTTGAAACAGGAATTGTCCAAAATGCGTCTGTCGGAATGGGAACTCCGCTAAACAAAGAAACAATGTCGGATTTAAAGCTTTTGTGCAAGGAAGGAAAAGAGGCGTCGCCAAACGATTTAATTATAGCAGTGTCTGCCGATACCGAAGAAAAATGCGACCTTGCACGAGATGAATTTTTTAAACTTCTTGAGGAAAAGTCAAAAAGCGGAAACGAGAGAAAATTCCGCTCAATTCAAGGCGTTAAAGCTATTGACCCGAACATTAACCTTGCAATAATTTCGGTTGCCGGCGAATATGCTGCAAAAGAGGCGGAAAAGGCTTTATTAAACGGGCTTAACGTGTTTATGTTCAGCGACAACGTACCGCTTGAGGACGAAATCCGCTTAAAAAAACTTGCTGAAGAAAAAAATCTTCTTATGATGGGGCCGGGATGCGGATTATCGTTTATAAACGGTGTTGCAATCGGTCTTTGCAGTATGGTAAGGCGCGGAAACATCGGACTTGTCGGCGCGTCGGGCAGCGGAATTCAAACAGTTATGACGCTTGTTCACAAATACGGCTTCGGCATTTCCAATGCAATCGGCACAGGCGGACGGGATATGTCGGACGAAGTGGGCGGAATTACAATGCTGCGCGGCATAAGAGAACTTGAAAACGATCCCGAAACAAATGTTATTGCGCTTATATCAAAGCCGCCTGCAAAAAGCACTCTTATAAAGGTTGTTGAAGCGGTTAAAAAATGCAAGAAGAAGGTTGTCATTCAGTTTATCAACGGCGACAATGACTACATAAGGCAAAATGGAATTTTATGCTCCGAATCGTTTGAGGAAACTGCAAAAATGGTTATGGAGCTTTCCTCGGGCAAAAAAATTGAATTAAAAGACGACACAGACTATGCAGATATTGCAGAAGATGAAATGAAAAAATATGCGCCGTCGCAAAAATATTTTCGTTCAATCCTATGCGGAGGCTCACTTGCGGACGAAGGCTTGGTTATGCTCGAAAAAAGCGGTATTGATACTTATTCCAACGTTGCGTTTGACAAGGAACACGCACTTAAAAATCCGTTTGAAAGCTATAAAAACACAGTTATTGACATCGGAGATGAGAATTTTACCAAAGGCAGAGCGCACGTTGCCATTGACCCGAGCGTAAGAGTTCAGCGATTTATTAAAGAAGCGCGCGACCCCGAAACCGCAGTTGTTTACCTTGATTTTCTGCTCGGCTATGCTCTCTGCCCCGACCCTGCTTCGGTTATGGCAGAGGCTATAAAACAAGAAAAGAAAAATGCGTTGGAAAACGGACGTCATCTTACCGTTATTGCCACAATCTGCGGCAGTGATATGGACCCTCAAGGTTATGACGACCAATATCAAAAGCTTAAAGACGCAGGAGTTATATTTAAAGATACAAACCGCAAAGCGGTTAAGCTTATTATAGAAATTGCAAAAAGAATGGAGGAAAAATAAATGCTTGACCAAGAAATTAACGTTGTCGGAATCGGAACGGATGTTTTTACCGACGCTATAAAAGAGCAAGGCGTCAAGGCGCATCAGCTTGACTGGAAGCCTTCCAAAAAGACAGAAATTTCAAAACGTGCCGAGGAAATTCTAAAAAAAGCTCTTTACAGTAATTTTAAGGAAAAAATTGATACGGCAAATGCAAAAATTATTGACATTATGAAAAATACCGACCCGTGCTGGATTGGTATGAAGCCTGCAATTGAGTGTGTTCCCGATATGCAAGAGGGAATTATTCTTCATTCGGGTCCTGACATTGAGTGGGACAGAATGTGCCAAACTCAAAAAGAAGGCGGCATAAACGGGTGCCTTTTTGAAGGATATGCAAAAGACCGCGATGAAGCCGAAAAGCTTTTAAAATCGGGAAAGGTGCTTTTCAAATCTGCAAACGATTATCACATTGTAGGTCCCGGTTCGGGCATTGCAACACCGTCTATGGTAGTTAATATTGTAGAGGACAGAAACACCGGTGTAAGAGGCTTCTGCGCACCGTTTGAAGGTCCTAACAGAGGCGGTCTTGCAGGCTGGGGAATTTTTAACGAAAGCATAAGAGAGCATCTTAATATGGTGCGCGACATTATTGCCCCGGCAATTACCAAAATTCTTACAAGCAACGGCGGTCTTTCAATGATGAAGATTTTTACCCGAGGAGTTGAAATGGGCGATGAACTTCATTCGCGTCAGGACGCAACCGGCTTAATTGCAACAAACGAACTTATGAAAATGATATTTGACGCTGATTATGTAGATGATGACGCAAAGAGAAAATGCGTTGACCTTTTATACGGTACGGTAAGATTTTTCCATCCTCTTGGAATGGCGTCGGCTATGTCGCTGCTTGAAGCGGTAAGAAACGTTGACTATTCGACGGTTGTCACCGCAATGGAGGGCAACGGCGTGGACTACGGCATAAAGGTTGCGGGACTTAACACAAACTGGTACACTGCCCCCTCCCCCAAAATTGTAGGCGAATATGTTTCGGCAAATGTTGACGATGACGATGTTATGCCGTGGATTGGCGACAGCTGTATGCTTGAGGCAACAGGTCTCGGCGGATTTGCCGCCGCGGCTTCTCCGGCGGTAATGCGTGCGCTTGAAAAAACACTCTCTGACGGCATTGAACAGACTCTTGAAATGTCAAACATAACAATTTCAGAAAATGCACATTACCTTATTCCTGCACTTAACTATCAGGGTTCGCCGACGGGAATTGATATTTTGAAAGTGCTTGATACCGGCATTGAGCCTGTTATTCACGGTGGTATGATTTCAAAAACAGGCAAGCGCCTCGGCGCCGGCGTTGCATATGTTCCGATAAAATGCTTTGAAAATGCAATTTTGGCATACGGTGATAAATATGGGCTTTAATATTTTGGTTGTAAACGCAGGCAGCACATCTTTTAAGTTTCAGATTATTGAAATTTTAAGTGAAAAAACCCTTGCAAAAGGAAAATGTGAAAACATTTTTTCAAAAAATACCGAGTTTTTCTATCAGGGAAAATCGGTCGGATATGTCAATACCGAAACCGATGGTTACAGTGCATGCCTCAAAAAAATGCTGGCAGTTATATGCGACAAAAACCAAGGCATTATAAAATCAGTTGACGAAATAAACGCAGTAGGATTTAAGGCGGTTATGGCAGGCGAAATGAATTATCCTGCCAAGGTTGACGAAAAGGTTTTTGAAAAGCTTAACGAATATCTCTTTGCCGCGCCCGCGCACAATGCGCCCTATATTACAGTTATGAAAGAAATGCAAAAGCTTCTTCCGAGCACCTTTCAGGCTGCTGTTTTTGAAACAAGCTTTCATAACACAATCGAAAAAAGGGCATATACATACCCTCTAAATAAAGAAATTGCTCAAAAATACGGCATACGAAAATACGGATTTCACGGTGCTTCACACTCATATACTTCGTATGTAACGCAAAAAATGGGGTTTTGCAGAGTGATTTCGTGCCACCTTGGCGGAAGCTCGTCAATCTGCGCAATAAAGGACGGAAAATCATTTGATACAAGTATGGGCTTTTCTCCTCAAAGCGGACTTGCAATGAACAATCGCTGCGGAGATATTGATGTATCGGCTCTTATTTATCTTATGAAAAAAGCGCACATTTCCCTTGACGAGATGAACGAAATTTTGTGCGAAAAAAGCGGACTTCTCGGCGTATCGGGCGTAAGCGGCGATATGCGAGTTCTTTTGGAAAACACAAAAAATCCGGACTGTAAAACGGCGGTTGATATGTACGTTTACGAAATTTTAAAGTATATCGGCTCTTTTGCGGTTTTGCTCGGCGGCGCTGATGCAATAACTTTTTCGGGCGGCATTGGCGAAAACAGCGCTGAAATACGAAAAATGGTGTGCGATGCCTTAAACCCATTCGGCATATATCTTGACAATGCAAAAAATGACGAGTTATCGGACAAAATAAGAATTATATCAAGCGAAAATTCAAAGGTAAAAATAATGGTAATCCCCACAAATGAGGAGCTTATGGTAGCAAGAAAAACATACGAATTATTCAAGGAGGAGGTATAAAAATGTTTGAAAGAAGTAAATGGAATTTTGGCGTGGGAAGTGTAAAACGCGATGGAATACTCTACGGAATGGGCTATACAAAAGAAGAAGTCAAGCGCCCGTATATCGCAGTTGTAAACTCGTGGAACGAATATAACCCCGGACATATTCATCTTCGCGAAATTGCCCAGCGTGTAAAGGACGGCATACGCGAAGCCGGCGGCTTGCCGTTTGAGGTTGTAACAACGGGAATATGCGACGGTATGGTGTTAAAAGACCCAAGATATATTGAACTTCCGAGCAGAAATCTTATTGCGGACGAAGTGGAGCTTAATGTTGAGGCAAATATGTTTGACGGTATGGTGCTTTTGGGAACCTGCGATTCTATCGTTCCCGGTCAGCTTATGGCGGCGGCAAGATGCAATATCCCGGCGGTTGTTGTTACGGGCGGATATATGCCGCTTTGCGCATATAAGGGGCGCAAAATAGGACTTTCGGAAGTATCATCCACTGTCGGAAAGGTTATGGAGGGAAAGGTGTCCAGGGAGGCGTTTGACGATATGGTTTACTGCGCGCACGCAGGTCAGGGAGCGTGCGGCTCTATGACTACCGCAAACAGTATGTGTTGTATTGCCGAGGCCCTCGGAATGGCAATTCCCGGAAACTCCACAATTGACGCAACAGACAAGCGTCTCGGCGCAATGGCTTACCAAGCCGGAAAGTACGTTATGGAAATGGTAAAAAACGGCATTACCGCACGCGATATAATCACAGAAAAGGCTATTGAAAACGCAATTATTCTGTGCACGGCAATCGCAGGCTCGTCAAATCTTCTTTTGCACATTCCCGCTATCGCGTATGAAGCCGGAATAAGACGAAGCTGGTGGGATTTTTTTGATAAAATGTCAAATAAAGTGCCGCTTCTTCTTGAAATTGCGCCAAACGGAAAATATTATTTCAACGATTTTGACCGCGCCGGCGGAATGAAGGCGCTTATGAAAAATCTTATGCCGCTTTTAAACAAGGACGAAAAAACGATTACGGGCAAAACAATTTACGAAAACTACAAAGACGGCGTAACATATGACGAAAATGTTATTCACACGCTTGAAAATCCTGTTTCTCAAAACGGCGGCCTTGCGGTTCTTAAAGGAAACATAGCTCCCGAAGGAGCAATTTTAAAGGTTGCGGCGGTGCCTGAAAATCTTATGAAATTTGAAGGCAGGGCGATAGTATTCTCTGATGTTTCCGACGCTCTTTCTGCATTAAGACGCGGCGAAATAAAAGAGGGTCATGCGATTGTAATTCGTTATCTCGGTCCAAAAGGCAGATTTGGCACAACAGCATTTGCATTCCAGAAAGAAATTGCAGGAATGTCGCTCTATGACAAGGTTGCAATTCTTACCGACGGGAGATTTTCCGGCGGTACAAGCGGGCTTAGCATTGGCTACATTGCGCCCGAGGCGGCAATCGGCGGCGCGCTTGCGGCAGTAGAAAACGGCGACACAATAAAAATTGATGTTGAAAAACGAAGCATAAATCTTATGGTAAGCGACGAAGAACTCAAAAACAGGCTTGAAAAGGTTGACTGGCATCTTAAAGCCGATGAGTTTAAACCGTTTTTAAGACTTTTTGCCAAAAACGTCACCTCCACAGCGAAAGGAGCAACGTGGGAATAATGGAAAAGATGATTGAAACCTTATACAAAGAAAAACTGGTGCTTATTGCTCGAAGAATACCTTTGGACAAAATCGGAGAATGTGCGCGCGCGGCATATAAGGCAGGCATTAGGTTTATGGAGTCAACCTTTGACCAGACAAATCCCGACTGCATAGCGGAAAATCAAAAGTGCATACAAAAAATAATTGAAGCCACCGACGGAAAAATGTATGTCGGTGCAGGAACGGTTTTAAGCGCCAAACAGGTTAAAGCCGCCTATGACGCAGGTGCAAAATACATTATATCGCCAAATACAAAAAAAGAGGTTATTGACGAAACGAAAAAGCTTAATCTTATATCAATCCCCGGCGCAATGACACCCACCGAAATTGAATATGCGTATTCTCTCGGTGCGGATATTGTAAAGCTTTTTCCGGCAGACGATATGGGATTTGCATATATCAAAAATCTTCAGGGCCCTCTTTCGCACATACCGCTTATGGCAACGGGCGGAGTTAACCCCGAAACAATCCCTGTTTATTACCAAAGCGGCATAAAGGCATTCGGCACCGGCATTACAATTTTAAAGCCCGAGCATATAAAAAACGGAGATTATGAAAAAATTTATCTTCTTGCAAAGGCGCATACAGACGTTATTAAAAATTTGAAATGAGGACTGAAAAAATTATGAGCATAAGCAAACGTCCCGTAATCTTAATTACGGGAGCGACAAGAAATATTGGATATGCGGTTGCGGAGCGTTTTGCAAAAGAAGGCTATAACGTTGCAATTACAAGCCGAAAAAAAGACGCCGCAGAAAAGTCCGCAATGGAAATCGAAAAAAAATACCCTGAAATATCAGCAAGAGGATATTCAATGGAAACCAACAAAATTGACAGCATCAGGGCGGTTTTTGCCGATATAAAAGAAAATTTCGGAAGGCTTGATGTGTTTGTTCCCAACGCAACCGACCCGGGATACAATCAAAGCATTTTAAGCACTACGCCCGAACAGTTTGATTTTGTTATGAGCTGCAATGCAAAGGGATATTTCTTTTGCTGTCAGGAAGCGGCAAAGCTTATGATTGAGCGAAAAAAAGGCAGTATTGTGGCAATCGGCTCGGTTCACAGCAAGGGCGCAATTCCAAACAGAATTACTTACGCAATGAGCAAGGGCGCAATTGACGTTATGGTGCGCAATATGTGTTATGAGCTCGGAAAATTCGGCATACGCTCAAACGTCATTATTGTTGGAGCAACCTTCAACGACCGCTGGGAAGGTATGACCGAGGAGGACTATGCAAAAAAGAGAGCAAACTGGCCTGTAGGGATGGAAAGCTATCCGGAGGACATTGCAAACGCAGTTTATTTTGCGGGAAGCGATATGTCAAAAACAATGTCGGGCGCAAGCCTTCTTATCGATTCCGGCGTTATGAGTTGTATGCTTTCGTATGATAAAGATTGGGACAATAAGTTTGATGATAGAGCTTACAAAATGAAATAAACGTTGCCGCGCAGAGCGGATATGCAAAAATTATCGCAGTAAGGCACCGTTATAAAAAAGCGTTTTTAACGCCTCCGCCCCCTCCCCTGTTATAAAAATATTTTGCTACATTGCAAAATAAGCATTGAAAAAATGCAAAACAACACTTCTTAAAAATCCTAAATATACAAAAATACGGATGGGCAATTAATGTACCCGTCCGTATTTTTATGTTTTCATTAAACACTGATATAAAATGTCAAACCGTAATTAATCCTAAAAAGTTAAGGCAAAGATAAGCCCTTAATTACAAATTAATAGTTTTCCGCTTTGATTTCAAAATAGCTCTGCGGATGATTGCAGGTCGGGCAAACTTCAGGCGCCTTTTCGCCAATTACAATATGTCCGCAGTTGCGGCATTCCCAAACCTTAACCTCACTTTTTGCAAAAACCTCTGCCATTTCAACATTGTGAAGAAGTGCGCGGTAACGTTCTTCATGATGCTTTTCTATTGCGGCAACAAGACGGAATCTTACTGCAAGGTCTTTAAAGCCCTCTTCTTCAGCGGTTTTTGCAAAGCCTTCGTACATATCAGTCCACTCATAGTTTTCGCCTTCAGCGGCAGCAGCCAAGTTTTCAGCAGTATCTCCTATTCCCTGAAGTTCTTTAAACCAGAGTTTGGCGTGCTCCTTTTCGTTATCCGCCGTTTTTAAAAACAACGCGGCAATCTGTTCAAAGCCTTGCTTCTTGGCAACAGAAGCAAAATAAGTATACTTGTTTCTCGCCTGCGATTCGCCGGCAAATGCTTCCATAAGATTCTTCTCTGTTTGAGTTCCTGCGTATTTGTTCTTTTTGTCCATAATCATTCTTCCTTTCATAATTTATTTTTATTTAATTGAAATAATCTAAAAAGTCCATAATTTTCTACCATCAATTATAATTATAATTAAATTAATGATAAATGTCAATAGTATAAATTCAAATTGAATTACGAATATATCTTGACAATTGTTCTATTTTGAACTATGATAACATTGTTCAAAATAGAACAAAAAAGAGGTGATATTATGGCTTCAAATGAAATTTGGGATTTAATTCTGTCGCTTGAACGGGAATATTTCAAGTATAAAAAAAATATTATGAATAAATTTTCTCTTTCTGCGGCAGAAACCGATATTTTAATGTTCCTTGCAAACAATCCGGAATTTGACACTGCCGCACACATTTCAAAAATAAGAAAAATACCAAAATCGCAGGTGTCGCTCTCGGTAACTTCTCTGTACGAAAAAAGTCTGCTAAAAGGAATTTATAAGAACAATAACAAAAAAAGCGTGCATTTGACGCCCACCGAAAAAGCTGCGCCTATTATTGCTTACGGGCATAAAATGCAGGAAAATTTTTTGCAATCTCTTTTTTTGGGATTTACCGATAAGGAAAAGGCAGAATTTTCACGTCTGCATTTAAAAATAGCGGAAAACATTGAAACAAAAAGGAATGATATCAAATGAAATATGTAATAACAGTATTAGTATGTTTATTTGCCGGTATCGGTGCGGGACTCGGCACAGGTTTTGCAGGTATGAGCGCCGCAGCAGTAATAACGCCTATGCTTGTAACCTTTCTTGACATAGAGCCATATATGGCGGTAGGAATAGCTTTAGCGTCCGATGTACTCGCTAGTGCGGTTTCGGCATACACTTACGGAAAAAATAAAAACCTCGACATTAAAAACGGAATTGTTATGATGATAAGTGTGCTTTTATTTACCGTTGTAGGCAGTTATGTCTCCAGCCTTGTTCCGTCAACTGCAATGGGTAATTTTTCTGTTTTTATGACGCTGCTGCTTGGTATTAAATTTATCGTTAAACCGGTTATGACAACAAAAGAGGAAATGACGTCATCATCTGCAAGGTCAAAAATTATAAAATCTGTATTATGCGGCTCGGCGGTCGGTTTTATATGCGGTTTTGTAGGCGCGGGCGGCGGAATGATGATGCTTCTGCTTCTCACAAGCATAATGGGCTATGAGCTTAAAACGGCGGTCGGCACAAGCGTATTTATTATGGCATTTACCGCGCTCACAGGTTCGCTTTCGCATTTTGCAATAGGCGGAAAACCCGATTGGCTTCCGTTCGTGCTTTGCATAGCATTTACTCTTATTTTTGCAAGAATTGCAGCAAAATTTGCAAATAAAGCAAGCGCAAAAACCTTAAACCGCGCAACAGGTATTATATTGGTTATTTTAGGTATAGTTGTTTTAGGTTTTTCGGCGATAAAATAAGTTGCTTCGGATAAAATAGCATTTATATAAAACAGCGCCGATTTTACATCAAAAATACACTATAATATTGACATTCTAAAAGGTTTGGTTTATACTATATGTAAAATAGCAGGCTTTATAAATCAATAATTACAGCTTGCAAGGTGTTTGGCTGAAAGTTCAATTTAAAACACCTTATAAAAACACAAAAAGGACAAGCATTTCTTATTTTCTGTAAAACGTGTTAAAATTCGCGGTGTCAGTCTTTAAGAGCTGCTTAAGGAGGTAAATTTAGCTATGGAAAATTATACGATTTGTCATTGCAAAAAGGTGACATATGCAGACATTGAAAATGCACTTCACAATGAATCTAAATTTGAGAATGTTGAAAAGGCTTTTGAGGATGTTCAAAAGATTACAAAATGCTCAACAGGCTGCGGAGGATGTCACGATAAAATTATGGATACAATATCCGAAATAATGAGCAAATAAGCCAAATCCGAAAAATTAGCGGTGTATCTCACGCTGTGTTTATTCACATTAAGCATAAATCAACGCAGCTTAAAAAAGATATATTTGCTTCTTTTCCGGGTTAAAATATTAATGAAAGGAGTAGTTTATTATGAAAAAATATGTATGTCCCTGCGGATATGTTTATGACCCCGCGGTAGGTGATCCCGATAACGGAGTTGCCCCCGGCACAGCATGGGAGGATGTACCCGAAGATTGGGTTTGCCCTACCTGCGGTTTGGGAAAAGATATGTTCGAGGAAGAATAAGTTTAAAATAAAGCGGTGAGCATATGCTTGCCGCTTTATTTTTATGTTTACGGTTTTAATAAAAATGTTTTATAAATATTTCTTATTATATTCTCATTTAGTGTTTTTATCTTTTAAATCAAAGTTTTTTGTCTTTTAAATCAAAACAATGTGTAAAAACAAAATGTCAATTTATTACAAAATTCAATTTAATCTTACATTTTAATTATTACTGCATTTTGTGTAAATATCATAAATTTTGTGCAAAAACAACAGTTTTAATATGGTAAAACAGTGCTTAATTAACAATTTTAATAACTTTTAGACGCAAATTATTAAAAAATTGTTAAAAAAGTTTGACAAATGTTAAAAAGTATGATATACTCTAAAGCATAGTGATGATGCGATATAAAAATCGCTCAAAACCAATTTGGAGGATACATATGAAAAAACTGATAATCAGTCTTTGTGCAGTATTGTTCACAGCATCGTTATTAACTATATCCGCTTTTGCGGCAAATAATCAAGGCGTTGTAATTGCTGACGTTCTAAACGTGAGAAGTCAGCCGCAAATTGCCGATAATGTTGTCGGCGCTCTTTACAACGGTCAAAGAGTTGACATTCTTGCAAACGACGGTGCATGGTATCAAATTAACTATAACAGTATTCCGGCTTATGTTCACAGTGATTATATTCTGATAAGAAGTGCAGAGCTTACCTCGCGTGACGGAAACGATGCAGAAAAGCGCGGCACAATCGGTGAAGAAGTTGTTGAATTTGCAAAACAATATATCGGCACACCTTATGTTTACGGCGGTTCTTCCCCATCCGGCTTTGATTGCTCGGGTTTTGTGTATTACGTTTATAAAAATTTCGGCGTAACGTTAAACAGAGTTGCGGCAGACCAGAGCAAAAACGGTTATGTCGTTGACCGTTCAGAACTTATGCCGGGTGATATTCTTCTTTTTTCAAGAACGCTTGACGGCTATATAACTCACGTTGGTATTTATGTCGGAGATAATCAGTTTATTCACTCGCCGCAAACAGGCAAAAGCGTTGAAATTGTTTCTTTGTCATCAGGATATTATAACTACGGTTATGTGGGAGCACGAAGAATTTTTAATTAAATTTTAAATTACGGGCAAACTGAAAATACACTGAATTTTCAGTTTGCTTTTTTATAACATAGGAAATTGCTCGTTTTGAGTGAGAAATTTTGCTTGTTTCAAAAAAAACATACCTTTTTGCCCTCAAGATTGGGGATCAGGGGGTTGATGCGTTTTAACGCTTTTTTATAGGAGAAAATATGAGTTTTTATAATTTAGTTTACGATGAAGTTAAAAAAATTCCAAAGGGAAAGGTTGCAACATACGGGCAAATAGCAATTTTGTGCGGCTCACCGAGAGCCGCAAGAGCAGTAGGCTACGCGCTGCATTTTAATCCACAGCCGGGCGTTATTCCCTGCCACAGAGTTGTCAACAGATTTGGAAATCTTGCTCCAAGCTTTGCGTTCGGCGGAAAGGAAGTTCAAAAAAAACTGCTGGAAAAAGAAAACGTTACCGTAAATGATGATTTTTCAGTCGATTTGACAAAATATCAGTGGCAGCCGTAAAACAATGAAGCAGCATAAACAAACCCTTCGCCTTTGTTTTCAAAAATTACGGGGCTATGTAATAATCGCCCCGTAATTTTTATCAATACACTTTTTAATTTACTTTTTCAAGCGCCTGCTTGATGTCATCTATAATATCATCAACATTTTCAAGTCCTACCGAAAACCTAATCATACCGGGGTTTATGCCCGCCGCAATAAGCTGCTCGTCGGTAAGCTGACGGTGCGTTTCGCTCGCAGGGTGAAGCACGCAGGTTCTTATATCGGCAACGTGAACTTCATTTGATGCAAGCTTAAGACTGTCCATAAACTTAACCGCATTCTCCTTGCCGCCTTTAATTACAAGCGACACAACACCGCTTGCGCCCTTAAGATACTTTTTGCAGAGGTCATAGTTTTTATCGCTTTCAAGACCCGGATATGTAACCGACTCTATTTTATCGCATTTTTCAAAGAATTTTGCAACCTTTAATGCATTTTCACAGTATCTTTCCATACGAATAGCCAAAGTTTCAAGACCGATATTAAGCAAAAACGCCGAATTTGCCGCAGGATATGCACCGAAATCGCGCATAAGCTGCATCCGCGCCTTTACAATATACGCCGCCTCCTTATGCGTTTCAACGTAGCTTATGCCGTGATACGATTCGTCAGGCTCGACAAGCGAGGCAAATTTGCCGTTTGTCCAGTCAAACTTACCGCTGTCAACAATAACTCCGCCCACCTGCAGAGCATGTCCGTCCATATATTTTGAGGTTGAATGAATAACAATATCCGCGCCGTATTCAAAAGGTTTGCACAAAATCGGAGTTGCAAAGGTATTATCCACAATAAGCGGAACTTTATGAGAATGTGCAATACGGGCAAATTTTTCAATATCAAGAACTGAAAGAGCGGGATTTGCAATGGTTTCTCCGAAAACCGCTTTTGTATTTTCTTTAAATGCCTTGTTTATGGTTTCTTCGTCCGCTTCTTCATCAACAAAAATACACTCGATACCGTATTTTTTAAGTGTTACTGCAAAAAGATTTATAGTTCCGCCGTAAATTTTTGATGAGCTTACAATACTGTCGCCCGCGCTGCAAATATTGAGTATTGCCATAAGCGACGCAGCCTGACCTGACGAGGTGCACATTGCCCCCACTCCGCCTTCAAGGTCTGCTATTTTTTCTTCAACCGCCATAACGGTGGGATTTGCAAAACGCGAATATATGAGCGCTTTTGTAGGCTCGTCAAAAACATCTCCAATGTCCTTTGTAGAATCGAAAACGTAAGTTGTGCTTTGATAAATCGGCACTACCCTCGGCTCTGAATTTTTGGGAGTATATCCCGAATGTAAGCATTTTGTTTCATCTTTCATTGTCAAATCTCCTTTTTCCTATGTTATAAAAAAGCGTTTTTAACACATCAACCCCCTCCCCCCATCTTGGAGGCAGAGTGGTACGCTTGTTTGAAACAAGCTGATTGCGCACTTCTTGTGCGCAATTTCCTATGTTATAAAAAAAACTCCGAAAAATCGGAGTTTTTTAAAATTATTCCATTACAAATTCGTCTTTGCCAACTCCGCAAAGAGGACAGGCAAAATCGTCCGGAAGCTCCTCCCACTTTGTGCCCGGTTCAATACCGTTATCGGGATCTCCCAATTCTTCATCATAAATATAACCGCATACTTCGCAAACATATTTCTCCATTTGAAAATACCTCCATCGTGTTAAAAATTGCAATATATTCGTTACATTAAAGACGGTCAAAACTTATTATTTTATGATAAGCGACAGTACAAAAGAAATAACGATGAAAAGAACTGCCAAAATGGTTGTAAGTCTTGATAACATTCCATCCATAGTTCTTGCTTTGATTTTACCGAAAAACGTTTCCGCGCCGCCTGCAATAGAACCCGAAAGACCTGTCTGTTTGCCTGACTGCATAAGAACAACAGTCGTAAGTACGAGCGAAACAATAATTTGAACAACACTTAATACATTTTTTAAAATAGCCATTGCATTTCCACCTTTTTATCAATAAAGTCAATTTTAAATTAATACCAACAAATTATACCATACGTTTTTAAAAAATGCAATAGGAAAATAAAATATTTTAGCTAATTTTTTAATTT
>JALEIO010000093.1 GCA_022769845.1 Oscillospiraceae bacterium | reverse complement strand
TATGCACAGCATTTTAGAAATCTTCCGTATATTGCAATTTTAAAGGAAGAATACTACAAGAACTAATATTTTATGTTTTTTTGGCAACAATATTTTAAAGGAGGCGGTGTGTGTGAAAAAATACATAAAAGGAATCGGTTTTTATGTTCTGCTTTTCGCAGTTATCATATTCATCTTTACATTGCTTAATTATCAGAGCGGCCCGAAGGAAATCAGCTTTTCAGAGCTTGTAAACTACATTAACAAGGGCAGTGTTACGCAGCTGCAAATTGACGAAAACAATCAAGCAATCGCAATTATTAAAGAGGGAAAGGGCGAAAAGGAGACTGCGCTTGTTGCTGACATACCCGATATAGAAATCTTATATCAGCACGCAGGCGACCAGATTAAAAAGCAGGTCAGCGAAGAAAGCTTAAAGCTTATAACACCGCAGCCAAGTGCAATACCGTGGTGGCTTTCTATGCTTCCGTCGCTCATTCTTACAATTATAATTATTGCGTTCTGGATTATGTTTTTCCGTCAGTCGCAGGGCGGAGGCACGGGCAAAGCAATGTCTTTCGGCAAAAGCCGTGCCAGAGTAAGCGTTAAGGATAAAGACAGCGTAACGTTCAAAGACGTTGCGGGTGCAGACGTTGAAAAAGCCGAGCTTGCCGAAATAGTTGAATTTTTGCGTGCGCCGCAAAAGTTTACTTCGCTTGGCGCAAAAATTCCGAAGGGAGTTCTTTTGGTAGGACCTCCGGGAACAGGTAAAACTTTGTTGGCAAAGGCAGTTGCCGGCGAAGCTGATGTTCCGTTTTTCTCTATCAGCGGCTCGGACTTTGTTGAAATGTTTGTCGGTGTCGGTGCTTCGCGTGTAAGAGATTTGTTTGAGCAAGCTAAAAAAGCCGCTCCGAGCATTATCTTTATTGATGAGATTGACGCAGTGGGCAGACAGCGCGGCGCAGGACTTGGCGGCGGTCACGACGAACGTGAACAGACGCTTAATCAGCTGCTTGTTGAAATGGATGGTTTCGGCGCAAACGTAGGCGTTATTGTCATTGCGGCAACAAACAGACCCGATATACTTGACAGCGCGCTTTTAAGACCGGGAAGATTTGACAGACAGGTTGTTGTGGATTATCCCGACATCCTTGGCAGAGAGGCAATTCTGCGTGTTCATTCGCGCAAAAAACCACTTGGCGCGGATGTTGATTTGTCGGTTATTGCAAAAACAACGGCAGGTTTTACCGGTGCAGACCTTGCAAATCTTTTGAATGAGGCGGCACTTTTGGCGGCACGAAAAAATAAAACCGAAATCAATATGCCCGAAATTGAGGATGCAATGATTAAGGTTATGGTCGGCACTGAAAAGAAAACTCGAAATATGAGCGAACACGAGAAAAAGCTCACGGCGTACCACGAAGCGGGACACGCGATTATTACTCGTCTTTTGCCATCGCAAGACCCCGTTCATCAGGTTTCCATTATTCCGCGCGGCAGAGCAGGCGGCTATACAATGAGTCTTCCTAGCGAGGATAAATATTACAATACAAAAGGCGAAATGATTGATTCTATAATTGTTCTTCTGGGCGGAAGAAGTGCGGAGGCGCTGACGCTTAATGACATCAGCACAGGCGCGTCAAACGATATTCAGCGTGCTTCAAAAATTGCGCGTGATATGGTTACAAAGTATGGTATGAGTGATAAAATCGGTCCTATCTGCTTTGGCAACGACCACGATGAGGTGTTTATCGGGCGTGATTTTGTTCAGTCGAGAAACGTAAGCGAACATGTTTCGGCGGAAATTGATGAGGAAATCAGAGATATTATCGATACCGCATACGAACGCTGCAAAACGATGCTTACACAGAATATGGATAAACTGAAAGCTGTTGCAAATGTTTTGATGGAGCGCGAAAAAATTTCGGGCGAGGAGTTTGAAAAAATTTATAACGGCGAAACGCTTGAAGATTTAAAATTTGAGAGTGCAAAAGACGGCGCCGAAGAAAAATTTGAAGAACTTAAACCGTATGGCGATTTATCTAAAGATACCGAAAATGCTCAATCAGATGAAGCAACTGACGACAACAAATAAAAATTAAAATTTTTTAGACCGCATAATGCCACTTGGTGTTGTGCGGTTTTTCTTTTATCTTATTGCATAGTAAATATTATAATGGTTAGAATATTTATTGTAAATTTAATAAGATTTAAGGAGAAAAGCTATGAAAAAATTTTTGATTTTACTTCTTTCGGCGGTGCTTATTACAGGTACGTTTTCCGCCTGCGGAAAATCTTCGCAGACGGGAAAGCTTCCGAAAATAGGCGTTTGCATATACAAATATGATGACACATATATTTCTACTGTTCGTCAGTCGCTTGAAAAGCTTGCCGCAAATAAAGCGGAGCTTTTGCTCAATGACGGAAAGGGCGACCAGGGCACTCAAAACGATCAGGTTGATTTGCTGATTCAAAAGGGCGTTGATGTTCTTATGGTGAATATTGTCGATGTCGGCGCGGCGCAAACCATTGTCAACAAGGCAAAAGCCGCTGACATTCCGATAATATTCTTTAACCGCGAGCCTGATACGGATGTAATAAAATCGTACGACAAGGCAATGTTTGTCGGAACAAACGCAAAGGATGCGGGCGTAATACAGGGTGAAATTATTGCCGAAACGTGGAAAAACGGAGATTATGACACAAACGGCGACGGAAAAATGCAGTATGTTATGTTTAAAGGTGAGCCTGATAATCCTGAGGCTGTGGCGAGAACCGAATGGTCTATAAAATCAGCTACCGAAAAGGGAGTAAAATGTCAGGAGCTTGCTCTTCAAGTATGTAACTGGGATACTGAGCTTGCAAACCGCGCAATGGAGGCGTGGTTGTCAAAATACGGCAATTCCATTGAATTTGTAGTGGCAAACAACGATGGTATGGCTCAGGGCGCAATCGCGGCGCTTCAGGCGGCAGGTTATAACAAAGGCGACAAAAATAAATTTATTCCGGTGGTTGGCGTTGATGCAACAGATGCGGCAAAGGATTTAATCGCAAAAGGCTATATGACGGGAACCGTTTTGCAGGACGGCAGTGCAATGGCTGATGCAATTTTTGCCATTGCAATGAATATTGCGAGCGGAAAGGACAGACTTGAGGGCACCGATTATAAATATGATGAAACAAACGTTGCGGTACGTATTCCTTACAAGGCGTACAACGGAAAGTAAATTTTGGGCGGTGATAATATGTATCTTTTGGAAATGAAAGACATCAACAAATCATTTCCCGGCGTTAAGGCACTTGATAATGCTTGCCTTTATGTGAAACCGCACACAGTTCACGCGCTAATGGGAGAAAACGGTGCCGGCAAGTCTACTCTTATGAAGTGCCTTTTTGGAGTGTATCAAAAAAACAGCGGAATTATTAAGATAAACGACAAAGAGGTAAATTTTAAAAATCCGAAGCAGGCGCTTGAAAACGGCGTTGCAATGGTGCATCAGGAGCTAAATCAGGTTTTGCAAAGAAGCGTTGCGGATAATATTTGGCTTGGCAGATATATTAAAAATTTAGGCATAACAGACGATAAAAAGATGTATGATGAAACGAAAAAGGCGCTTGAAAGGGTTGACCTCGACATCAGCCCCGATACGAAAATGAGCCGCCTTTCAGTATCTCAACGGCAAATGGTGGAAATTGCAAAGGCGGTTTCGTACAATGCAAAAATTCTTGTTTTGGACGAGCCTACTTCATCTCTTACAAGCGAAGAAGTTGAGCATTTATTCAGAATAATTAATAAGCTTAAAGAGGAAGGGTGCGGAATTATATATATTTCGCACAAAATGGAAGAAATTTTAAGAATTTCGGACGAGGTTACAATAATGCGCGACGGAAAATGGATTGACACCGAAAGTGCAAGCGGACTTACTACAGACAAAATTATCAGCCTTATGGTGGGCAGAACTCTTTCAAAACGCTTTCCGCCGAAAAATAATGTACCGCGCGGTGTACTTATGAGCGTTAAAAACTTAACCGCTCAATATCAGCCGTCGGTAATTAATGCTTCCTTTGAACTTAGAAAGGGTGAGATTTTAGGCGTTGCAGGGCTTGTCGGCTCAAAGCGCACCGAGCTTTTGGAACTCATTTTCGGCATACGCACAAAGAAAGAAGGCGAAATTTATTTAAACGGCAAAAAGGTAAATAACAACGGAGCAAAATCCGCTATTAAAAACGGCTTTGCGCTTCTTACCGAGGAGAGGCGCAAAACAGGAATTTTCGGCGGAATGAACCTTAATTTTAACAGTGTTATTGCAAACCTAAAAAATTACAGCAGTTTTGGTGTTTTAAACGGCAGGAAAATGCAGAGCGATACTAAATGGGTAATGGAGTCTATGCGGGTCAAAGCACCGAATGAAAAATTCTTTATCCGCAATCTTTCGGGCGGAAATCAGCAAAAAGTTATAATAGGGCGCTGGCTTCTTACAAAGCCTGATGTGCTTCTGCTGGACGAGCCGACAAGAGGAATTGATGTAGGTGCAAAATACGAAATATATCAGCTTATTTTAAACCTTGCAAAAGAAGAGAAGGGCATTATTATGGTGTCCTCCGAAATGCCTGAACTTATTGGAATTTGCGATAAAATTCTTGTTATGTCAGGAGGCAGAGTTGCAGGAATTTTGGAAAACGACCAATATCTTACGCAGGAAAAAATTATGGAACTTGCGGCAAAATACGTTTAGACAGTTGGGGTGAAATTTTTGGATAAATCAAAGCAATCAAAAAGCATCGGTGAGTTTTTGCTTAATTATTCACTTTATATAGTTCTCGGACTTATGATTTTAGCATTTATTATAACAGACATAAATTTTATTTCGGTAAACAATATTACAAACATTTTAAGTCAAGCGTCAACGCGCGGTATTCTTGCACTCGGAGCGGCAGGTCTTATAGTGCTGCAAGGTACCGACCTTTCATCAGGCAGAATTTTAGGTCTTACAGCAATTATTTCGGCCTCGCTTCTGCAGTCGGCAACATATGCCTCAAGAATGTACCCGAATTTGCCTGTTCTGCCGCTTATTGTGCCGTTTATAATCGCTGTGTGCGTGGGCGCGATATTCGGTGCAATAAACGGTTTCGGTGTTTCAAAGCTTAAAATTCACGCTTTTATTGTAACTTTGGGAACACAACTTATTGCATACGGAATTTCGTGTATTTACATTGACCGTCCGCCGCTGGGTGCACAGCCTATTGCAAATTTTGATTCGCGTTATGTCGAATTTGTAAACGGCAGTATAAATTTAGGCTTTATACGCTTGCCTTATCTTATTATTTACCTTGCGGTTATAGCGGTAATTATGTGGTTTATTTGGAATAAAACCGTACTCGGCAAAAATATGTTTGCAATAGGAGGAAATCCCGAAGCGGCAGCGGTTTCCGGCGTAAACCTTGTAAAAAACATTATGATAATTTTTATAATTTCGGGTGTTCTTTACGGAATTGCAGGTTTTTTGGAAGCGGGAAGGGTAGGCTCGGCAACGAGTAACACGGGCATAAACTACGACCTTGATGCAATTTCTGCCTGCGTAGTGGGCGGTGTGTCGTTTGCCGGCGGCATCGGAACAATTCCCGGGGTGCTTCTCGGCACGATAATTTTGCAGTTTATAAACTACGGATTGAATTTTGTGGGAGTAAGCCCGTATTGGCAATACATTATAAAAGGACTTATAATTATTCTTGCGGTTTCTATTGATGTAAGAAAATATCTCGTTAAAAAATAAATATATAAATTAAGGAGTGCGAATTTTGCGCACTCTTTTTTGTTGCAATAAAACTTGATTTTTCAATAAAAATATAGTATAATTCATTGTATATATAAAAATTCCTTGGAATGAGGTGGATATATGAAACTCATAACCGCAATCATAAATGACCGTGACGCTCAAAAAGTACTGGAGGAGCTTAACAAAGAAGGCTTTGCAGTTACCAAACTTGCAACTACGGGAAGCTTTTTAAAGGTTGGAAATATGACGCTTATAATCGGCACTGAAGATGATTTGGTGCAAAAAGTGATTGATATTATAAAAGGTCAGTGTCACAGGCGCAAACAGGTTGTAATATCGCCTGCATATCTTGAAACGGCAGGAGGCTATGCAACACGTCCGACGGAAGTTGACGTTGGCGGCGCAACGGTTTTTGTTCAGGATATCGAAAGGTTTGAAAGAATTTGAGCGGTATAAAATTACCATCAGGACAGGAAAAATTAAAAAGATTTTTTTATGATTTAAAAAAGGACAACCGATTTTTAAGCTCATATATTTTTGAAGGAGAATCAGGCGCCGGAAAGGAAACAATGGCAAAATATTTTGCTGCGCATATTATGTGCGATAAAAATCCGCCGTGCCTTAACTGCAATGCTTGCAGAACGATTTACGCCGGTACAAATCCTGATGTGGTAACAGTATCCAACGAGGATAAATCCGAGATTGGCGCAGCAAAAATAAGAGAGCTTGTGTCCGACGCCTTTATACGTCCGCAAAACGCAGATAAGAAAATTTTTATAATTAAAGACGCGCATTTAATGAATGAAACGGCTCAAAATTCGCTTTTAAAGGTAATTGAAGAACCACCGGAATATGCGGTTTTTATATTGCTTTGCGAAAACCGCAATAAAATTCTGCCTACAATTCTGTCGCGTTGCACGCTTGTATTAATACCGCCTATTTCAAAAGAAGAACTTTTTTCGGCTTTTGGCAATAAAAACGAGTTTTTGGCGTCGTATTCAATGGGTAATCCCGGGCGGTATTTGTCGCTTCTGGAGGATAATGAGTTTTTGTCTCTGCGAATGGAATTTTTTGAAAAAATTACCTCGCTAATTCAAAATGAACGGGCGTCAATATACGTTTTATGTGATTTTTTTGAGAAAAATAAGGACAAAAAAGAGCAGCTGCTTGAAATGCTTATTTTGTTTTTCGGCGATGTTTTGCTTATAAAAAATTTTATGAGCAGCAATATAATAAACAGTGATAGAAAAGAAATTTTACAAAAATTTGCAGATAAAACCACAAAGGCGTCTTTGCTGGACGCGCTTGAATGTGTTTCGGATATTCAGAGAGAAATGGGCAAATACGGTGCATATTCGGTTTATGTGAATGCAATGTTTATAAAGCTTTGGGAGGAAATAAATGGTTAATGTAGTTGGAGTCAGATTTAAAAATGTGGGCAAAATTTACTATTTTGACCCTGGCAATATAGATTTAAAAAAAGGCGATAACGCTATTGTTGAAACAGCACGCGGTGTGGAATTCGGGTCTATTGTGCTTGCAAACAAGCAAATAGGCGAGGATGAAATAGTATCGCCGCTAAAAAAGGTTTTGCGAAAAGCCACCGACGAAGACGTTAAAATTATGCTTGACAACAAGGAAAAAGAAAAGCAGGCTTTTGCAAAGTGCGTTAAAAAAATAGAAGAACACAATCTTGAAATGAAGCTTATTGACGTTGAATATACCTTTGACCACAATAAAATTCTGTTTTATTTTACGGCAGACGGGCGAATAGATTTCCGCGAGCTGGTGCGTGATTTGGCTTCGCTTTTTAAAACGCGTATAGAGCTTCGTCAGATTGGTGTTCGGGATGAAGCAAAAATGCTTGGAGGCATTGGCATTTGCGGAAGACCTTTATGCTGCAGCACTTATCTCGGCGAATTTGAACCTGTTTCAATAAAAATGGCAAAGGAGCAGAGCTTGTCGCTTAATCCAACAAAAATTTCGGGAACCTGCGGCAGACTTATGTGTTGTTTGAAAAACGAGCAAGAGGCATATGAGGACCTTATAAAGCGAACTCCGCAGGCAGGCTCTATTGTAAAAACTCCTGACGGCAAGGGAACTGTCGTATCGGCAAATTTATTAAAATCGCTTGTGCATGTTGCGCTTGATATTGACGGCGAAAAAGAAATTAAGGAATTTAAGCTTTCGGATATAAAAATTATTAAAAAAGTCAGCGTAAAAATTGACGATAACGACTCAAAAGATTTAAAGGACCTTGAGGATTGAAAAAAATAATTAAAAACACTTGATTTTTTAATTAAAAGATAGTATAATAGCGTTAACAAAATGGGGAGGTGTTTAATGTGGCATATGTAATCGGCGATGAATGCATTAGCTGTGGTGCTTGTGCAGGCGAATGTCCCGTTTCCTGTATCTCTGAAGGTGACGGAAAATATGTTATTGACGCAAACGAATGTTTAGAGTGCGGCGCATGTGCAGGTGTTTGTCCTGTTGATGCTCCTAAAGCAGAATAATCGTTTTAATCAAAAAGAATTTGTGCGAAGGTTTTTGCTTTCGCACTTATTTTTTACATTTTTTCAAATTTTAATACAAATTATGTTGAAAAAATTTTAAAATTATAGTAAAATAATTATAAGCTGATTTTGGAGATTTTTTGATGGAACGAATTGATGATTTGGGTGTTAAAAATTTAAAACTCATACAAAATACCGACCTTTTCTGCTTTGGAACCGACGCGGTTTTGCTCTCGTCTTTTGCGACGGTTAAGCCTAAAACAACTGTTGTTGATTTGTGCTCGGGCAACGGAATTATTCCGGTGCTTTTATCGGGAAAAACAAGGGCGGAAAAAATAATCGGTGTTGAAATACAAAAAGAATCGTTTGATTTGGCGCAAAGAAGCGCTGAACTTAACAATATTTCGGACAGAGTAAGCTTTATAAACTGCGATGCAAAAGAGATTAAAAATTATCTTCCGTCCGGATGTGCCGACGTTATAACCTGCAATCCGCCATATATGAGCGGTGGCTGGGGGTTTATAAGTCCAAGCGACAAAAAAGCAATAGCGCGGCACGAAATAGCCATAAATATTGACGATGTTGCAAAAATTGCCGCATATCTGTTAAAGTGCGGAGGATATTTTTGTATGGTTCACCGTGCTGAAAGACTATGCGACGTAATTTGTTCTATGCGAAAGTACAAAATTGAGCCTAAACGCATACGATTTGTTCATTCTTATCAAAACAGTGCGCCGAAGCTGTTTTTGATTGAAGGTATGAGCGGTGCAAGGGCGGCGGCAAAAATACTTGAACCGCTTGTGATTTATAACGACAACGGCGATTATACCGATGAGGTTAAAAGGCTTTACAAAGGGGAAAATTAGATGGAATACGGAAAACTTTATCTCTGCGCCACTCCGATTGGAAATCTTGATGATATAAGTTTAAGAACGTTAAATATTTTAAAATCGGTTGACCTTATTGCTTGCGAGGATACGAGACACTCTCTAAAATTGCTTACGCATTTTGAAATTTCAAAGCCGCTTACAAGCTATTTTGAGCACAATAAAGCCGAAAAGGGATTAAAAATTATAAATGAAATAAAAGAGGGCAAAAACGTTGCTCTTATTACCGATGCGGGCACTCCGGCAATATCCGACCCGGGCGAAGATTTGGTAAAGCTGTGCGCTCAAAACAACATTGATGTTATTCCCGTTCCCGGTCCGGCGGCGCTTATAAATGCGCTTATCGTTTCGGGGCTTCCGACGGGCAGATTTGCATTTGAGGGATTTTTATCCGTAAACAAAAAAAGCCGTTTCGATCATCTTGAAAGCGTAAAAAACGATACCCGAACGCTGATTTTTTATGAGGCGCCGCACAAGCTTATACGCACGCTTACAGATATGGCAAAAATTTTCGGCGACCGAAAAATTTCACTTGTAAGAGAAATTACAAAAATTCACGAGGAAGTAAGACGCACAACACTTTTTGAAGCGGTAAAGTTTTACAGCGAAAACCCGCCGAAGGGTGAATTCGTGTTGGTTATAGAAGGCAAAAGCGATGCCGAATTGTCGCAGGAAAGGGCGGAGGAATATGAAAATCTTACCGTTACGGAGCACATAAACCTGCTTATCAGCGAAGGATATGACAAAAAAACGGCAATAAAAAAAGCGGCAGATTTACGAAATCTAAAAAAACGCGATGTTTACAACGAATATGTTAAAAATACCGAGGAGGAATTTTGAGAAGTGTCACCTTCAACCGTAAGTCTCAACGAAATTTTTGACGGCGTTTTTGTGCCGATACAGCTTAAAAGTTTGAAAATTTTGAAGGCTGACTATGACAAAGACCGCAAAAGTGCTGAAATTATTTTGTTTTCAGACAAAATTATTGATTATAAAATTATTGAAAATTACAAAAATGATGTTCTTGCGCATTTTCCGTTTGAACGTCTTAATATCAAAATTAAATATGATACCGAGCTTGAATACGCAGATGAAAAAATACTTTTTGACAACCTTACTTTTTATGTAAACACGCTTTGCCCGGGAGCGCAAAAGCTTTTATCGGACAGCGTTTGGCATCTTTATGACGGAAATCGCATTGAAATAGACTGCAAAAACGGCACTACAATGCTATACAAATTAAAATGCGATATATTAATACAGCGCCTTATTGCAACTCAATTTTCAAAAAATATCGAGGTTGTGTTCAACGATAATTCAAGCGAAGAGGAATACATAAAAACGCGCGAAGAAATAATAAATTCGTTTGAACCGATTGTTGTGCCTGTAAAAGATAATTTTTCGTACGAGTACATTCCTGAGGAAGAAGCGGACAAGGAAGCGGTTATATACGGAAAATTTATTTTTGAAAAGCCAATACCCATAAAAGATGTTAAAGATACGCTGGAATACGCCGTAATTGAGGGCGAGGTTTTCGATGTTGATTCCCGAGTTTTGAAAAGCGGCAAAGTTTTATTTTCATTCTGCATTACAGACCTTACAAGCTCGTACAACGTAAAAATGTTTATGGGCGAAAAACGCTTTAACGACCTTAAAGAAAAGGTTAAAAACGGCGTTTATGCAAAGCTTAAAGGCAGAATTGAATATGACGACTATATGAAGGAATACGTTATTTTCGCAAAGGACATAAACCGTGCGGAAAAAAAGGTGCGTATGGACACATGCGAGGAAAAGCGCGTGGAGCTGCATATGCATACAAAAATGTCTGCAATGGATGGTATGACTGACGTTAAAACACTTGTTGCCACTGCGGCAAAATGGGGTCACAAGGCGGTTGCCGTAACAGACCACGGAAATGTTCAGGCATTTCCCGATGCGGCAAAGGCGGCAAAGGATAACGGCATTAAGGTTATTTACGGCGTTGAGTGCTATCTTGTCAGCGATGAACTGCAAATCGTCTATAACGTGTGCGACAAGAGCCTGTCGGACAGCTTTGTGGTTTTTGACCTTGAAACTACGGGGCTTAGTCCGATTGACGACGCAATTACCGAAATCGGCGCGGTCAAGGTTAAAAACGGAGAAATTGTAGATACGTTTTCAACCTTCGTCAACCCTGAACGTAAAATTCCGCAGCACATTGTGGAAATAACATCAATTACAGATGAAATGGTTGCGGACGCAGACACAATTGACGTTGTCCTGCCTGAATTTTTAAAATTTATTGAAGGCAGCGCGCTGGTTGCGCATAATGCTACGTTTGACGTTGGATTTATAACAATGGCGGCGCAAAAGAACAACATTCCGTTCAAAACCTGCTTTATTGATACTGTTGCTATGTCGCGCGCACTTTTGAGCGATATAAAAAATCATAAGCTTAACACCATTGCCGCTCATCTTGGAATAAGCCTTGAAAACCACCACAGAGCAGTGGACGATGCAACCGCGACAGGACATATCTTTGTAAAATTTTTATCAATGCTAAAGGAAAAAGGCATTGATAATGTAAACCGAATAAACCGCGATTTATCCAATAAAACGCTTATAAAGCACAAAAAGACATATCACGCCATTATACTTGTTAAAAATCAAGCGGGACTTAAAAACCTTTATCATATAATTTCAAAATCGCATCTGGAGCATTTTCAAGGAAAACCCCGTGTGCCGAAAAGCTTGTTGGCACAGTACCGCGAAGGTCTGATTCTCGGCTCTGCCTGCGAGGCGGGAGAACTTTATTCTGCTATAATTGACGGCAAAACTATTGACGAGGTTAATGAAATTGTAAAATATTACGATTATCTCGAAATTCAGCCTCTCGGAAATAACCGATTTTTGGTTGAAAAGGGCAGAGTGCCGAATGAAGCAGCGCTTAAAACCATTAATAAAACCATTATCGACCTTGGCAAGCGCAACAACAAAATTACCGTTGCAACCTGCGACGTTCACTTTTTGAACCCGACAGACGAGGTGTTCAGACGAATACTTATGGCAGGGCAGGGGTTTGAGGACGCTGACAACCAAGCTCCGCTGTATTTTCGTACAACTGATGAAATGCTTAAGGAATTTGACTATCTCGGCGATAGCCTTGCGCACGAAGTGGTTATTGAAAATCCAAATAAAATTGCTGATATGTGCGACGAAATTTTGCCTGTGCCTAACGAAACCGCGCCTCCGATTATTGACGGTGCGGACGATGAACTCAGAGAAAAAACACTCGGCAAGGCACACGAGCTTTACGGAAATCCAATTCCGAAGGTTGTGCAGGACAGAATTGACGCCGAGCTTTCATCCATTATTGACAACGGCTATGCGGTGCTTTACATTATTGCCGAGCGTCTTGTGCAAAAATCCTTGAGCGACGGATACCTTGTTGGTTCGCGTGGTTCGGTAGGTTCATCTTTTGTAGCATTTTTGTCGGGAATTACCGAGGTTAACTCACTTCCGCCGCATTATCGCTGTCCCAAGTGCAAAAACCTTGAATTTATAAAGGACAGCAAAATCTCCTGCGGATTTGACCTTCCGCCCAAAAAATGCCCGGTATGCGGTGAAGATTATATTCGAGACGGACACGATATTCCGTTTGAAACCTTTTTGGGATTTGGCGGCGGCAAGGAGCCTGATATCGACCTTAACTTTTCGGGAGATTATCAGCCTGTTGCACATAAATTCACTGAAGAAATCTTTGGCGAGGGGCACGTTTTCAGAGCGGGCACAATCGGCACAATAGCCGAAAAAACCGCATACGGATTTGTAAAAAAATATTTTGAAGCGCGAAATATTCACGTTTGCGGTGCAGAAATAAACCGTCTTGTAAAGGGATGCACAGGCGTAAAAAGAACAACTGGTCAGCATCCCGGCGGCGTTATGATTGTTCCGCGAAACCGCGATGTTCACGAGTTTACGCCTATTCAGTATCCGGCTGATGACAAAACAGGCGGAGTTATTACAACTCATTTTGACTATCATTCCATAAGCGGCAAGCTTTTAAAGCTTGATATTCTCGGTCACGATGATCCTACCGTTATCAGAATGCTTGAGGATTTGACAAAAACAAACGCGCGTGAAATTCCGTTTGCCGACCCTGAAACAATGAGTCTTTTCCACACGACCGAAGCGCTCGGAGTTACGTCCGAACAAATAAACAGCACCGTCGGAACATTTGCGGTTCCGGAATTCGGCACAAAATTTGTCCGTCAGATGCTTGTGGACACAAATCCTACGACATTTGCCGAGCTTGTTAGAATTTCGGGCCTTTCTCACGGTACTGATGTTTGGCTCAACAATGCGCAGGATCTTATAGTTAACGGTATTGCCGAACTTAACGAAACAATCTGTACGCGTGATGATATTATGCTTGGGCTTATAGATATGGGAGTTGAACCGTCGCTTTCGTTTAGAATTATGGAAAGCGTGCGAAAGGGCAAGGGCATTACGCCGGAGTGGGAAGCCGAAATGCGCAAAAACAATGTTCCGGACTGGTATATTGATTCGTGTAAAAAGATTAAATATATGTTCCCGAAAGCACACGCAGTTGCTTATGTCACAATGGCATACCGAATTGCGTGGTATAAGGTGCATTATCCCAAGGAGTTTTACTGCACATATTTTACGGTGCGTGCAGACGATTTTGACGCTGCCATAATGGCTCAGGGCAGGGATGTTGTGCTGGAAAATATGAAAATTATTGCGGACAAGGGCAATGAAGCAACCGCCAAGGAAAAAGGTGTTTTAACCATTTTAGAGGTGTGCAATGAAATGTATTGCAGAGGACTTAAATTTTTGCCGATACATATTTCCACCTCTGAAGCATTCAAGTTTATTCCGAAAGAGGAGGGCATTGTGCCGCCGCTTAACGCAATTTCGGGTCTTGGAACAAATGCCGCTATGAGCATTGTCGAGGAAAGAAACAAGGAGCCGTTTTCGTGTATTGACGACCTTATAGAACGGGCGAAGGTAAACAAAACAGTTGTGGAAACAATGAAAAAACAAGGGTGCCTTTCGGGTATGAGACAAAACAGTCAGTTAAGCTTTTTTAATATGTAAAATTTTTAGGAGGGGTAAATTATGGATAATTTTAAGTCAAATGCAAGAGAAGTTTTATTGCTTGCCGAAAACAGACTGCGAAGCTTCGACATAATTGATTTCGGTATTTTCGGTATGTCTTTTATGTCAATCGGCTATCTTTTGGGAGCGGCAAAAAGAAGGTTTAAGCGTACATTCGCACCGCTGTTTGCCATAATCGGCATATTAAGCACAGCATATTTAATCATCAAGATTTTCTTTAAGGATTCCGTTCCGTATACAAAATTGCGCAGATAGTAAAAAAGCGTTTTAACGCATCAGCCCCCTAACCCCCAATCTTGGGGGCAGAATGGTTCGCTTTTTTGAAACAAGCAAAATTGCTCACTCAAAACGAGCAATTTCCTATGTTATAAAAAAGCGTTAAAACGCATCAGCCCCCTAACCCCCAATCTTGGGGGCAGGTAGGTACGCTTTTTTTGAACAAGCAAAATTGCTCACTCAAAACGAGCAATTTCCTATGTTATAAAAAAGCAGCGGTTTTAAATGCCGCTGCTTTTGCTATCCTTTCTTATTTCGTTTATGGCGCTTTTAACCGCCGATTTTATAACGAAATACAACACTGTAAAAAATACTGCCGCAATTAACGCGTATAACACTAATGCAGCTAATGCTTCGATACCGCTCATACTGCTTTATTCGCACCTTTGCAAATTTTTTCTGACTTAATTATACAGTGCAGAAAAATTTTGTCAACTTGCCTTTATTGAAAAATATCGTTTTTATATGGTTTGTCAGTTGAATTGTAAATGGTAAAATTGTCATATTCATCGCATAGAGCAAGAAAAATTTCGTCAATTTTTTTTGCCTTGTTCATATCAAGCTGTTTTTTTAGCCAGTTTTCGTCTTTTCCTATTGCGGCGAGGTTTTTATGCATAATTTTTCCGTCCAGAATAAGCGAATACATAACCTTGTCTTGCTTTGGTGAAATATTTAAGTCAGAAGGCGTTGCAGGACGGTCTGACGATTTTGGCAAAAATGAAATTTTACCGTTTTCCTCCATAACAGCTGTTTGAACCTGCGACAAATCAAAATACCCGGCTAATCTGCATTCCATTAAAAATTCGTTCATATCAAGCTTGGACTTGCTAAAATTCTGCCTGTAAAGTATGCCGTTGTCAAATAAAATAAGCGATTTTCCGGTAAAAAATCTGCGCAGTTCAAGAGATTTGTTTGTAATATATGCAATTGCAACCACAACAACGGTGTAAACTATCATTGCTATAAGCGGGTCTAAAAAGTCCGGAGTTTCAGAGGTTGCCATTTCCGCAGCAATAGAACCGATTGTAATGCTGTTTATATAATCAAACATATTAAACTGCGAAATTTGCTTGTTGCCCATAATTTTTGTCAGCAAAAAGAGCACAATAATAGATGCAAACGATGTGATGATAATTCTAAAAATATACATATTCGACTGCCTTTCCGAAAGCGTTTTATATTATTGTGCGCAGAATTTGGAATAATAAACAAAAAATAAAGACGGTGATATTCACCGTCTTAGACTGTCGAAAAAGTCCAGAAAAGTCCGGGCTTTTTCGATAGCATGAAACGGACGGTTTTGGCCGTCCGTTTTTTAGTTATTATGCGTTATTTATAATGCTTATTAATTCGCGCGCTTTTTCTTCAATAATATTGAAGTTTCCGTTTTCTAGCGCGTCTTTTGGAATAATTGACGCACCTGCCGCAAGCGCAAGCGCTCCGGTATTTATAAGCTCCTTGGCGGTATCTTTGTTTACTCCGCCCGTTGTGATAAACGGAATATGAGAAATTGGGGAGAGAATATTTTTAAGATATGATATATTATGCGGCTCAATCGGGAAAATTTTTACAATATCCGCACCTAATTTATATGCTGATACAATTTCGCTCGGCGTAAACGCTCCGGGTATGGAAATCATACCGTTTTCTTTTGTGAGCTTGATTATTTCACTGTCGGTGTTGGGCGATACTATAAACTGTGCGCCCGCTTTTTTGGCAGCTGCAACAAATTCATTTTTCACAACTGTTCCCGCGCCGACAGATATGCCGCTTCCGCATACATTTTTTACTGTTTCCAATGCTCTTGCGGTTTTTTCTTCGGTATCTTCTTCAGACGGGTTGAAGGTTATTTCAAAAATCCTTACGCCACCATTATACAGCGCTTTTGCGGTGTCTTTAATCTTTGCTTCGGGTATGTTTCTGAGTATTGCTATAAATTTATTTTTCTTTATAAATTCAACTGTATCAATCATCTTTTTTATCTCCTATACCCTCAAAATATAAAAATGAGTCATCTTTTTTGCGTATTGAGGTTAAATTTCCTGTGTAGTGACGCAAATTGCGCGGAACATACGGGTGTTTTGCCACCTCGTCTTCGTTTACCTCAATTCCAAGACCCGGTGCGTCGGGAATTAAAATATATCCGTCATCAAATACAACCTTTTCGTTTGTTATATCCTTTCTGAATTTGCCGTCAGTAAGCATAATTTCGTGAATAATAAAGTTCGGAACGGTTGCGGCAAGGTTCAAAATTGCCGCGTTTGAAATGGGGCCGCTCGGATTGTGGAAAGATACGGGAATATGCTTTGCTTCTGCCATTGCTGCAATTTTTTTGCTCTCGTATATTCCTCCGGTGTGGAAAATGTCAGGCTGCGCAATGTCCACTGCTCCTTTTTTGAATAAATCATCAAATCCGAACATTGAATAAACTCTTTCGCCGCCCGAAATAGGAATGTTTGATTTGCTTCGTACATATGCGAGCGCTTCAAAGTTATCGGGCGGGCACGGCTCCTCCATAAGGAAAATATTGTATTTTTCCAGAGCCTTTGAAATTTTAACCGCTGTGTAAGGGTTAAAGCGCCCGTGACATTCTATAAGCAAATCAACATTATTTCCCACAGCCTCTCTTACTGCCGCAACAATATCAACTGCCTTGAAAAGAACGTCGTTTTCAATTGTCATATGCGATTTTCCGAAAGGGTCCCACTTGAGCGCCTTAACGCCGAGTGAAACGGTGTTTTTAGCGCATTTTGCAAATTCTTCCGGTTCTCTTGCGTCAACAAACCATGCGTTTGCGTACATTTTTACTTTGTCGCGGATTTTGCCGCCCAAAAGCGCGTGCACCGGTGCATTATAAAATTTACCGGTAATATCCCACATTGCCATTTCAATGCCGCTGATTGCCGACATTAAAACAGGGCCGCCCTTCCAGTAAATATCTCTGTAAACCTCAAAGCGCATTTTTTCAATTTCCAAAGGATTTCTGCCGACAATGAGCCTTTTTAAATCCTCAACACAGCCGCACAGAGCACCCTCCTGGGTGCCGAGCGACGCTTCGCCCCAGCCGTATATGCCTTCGTCGGTTTCTACCTTGACAAATGTCCAGTTTGTGCGGTAAGCGTCCATTGTAAAAGTTTTTACGTCTGTTATTTTCACGTTATACACTCCTTTTTAAAAATCGTCACGTTTATAATTTTTTCTGTCTTTATATGGTAAAATAGGCGTAAGAACGCCCGAATCAACTGTAATAGAGGTTCCTGTTATGCTTTTGGACATATCGCTTGCCAAAAAGTATATTGCGTTTGCAACGTCCTCCATACTTGCTTCTTTTTCAAGAGGATAGTTTTGGCGTCTGCGATTTAACTCGTCGCTTGCCACGTTTTCCCATCTGTCGGTATGTATTGCGCCGGCAATAAGGCAGTTTGCACGGATTTTGTATGGCGCAAGGTCAAAGGCGAGGTATTTAGTCATTGCGCAAACCGCCGCTTTTGAAATGCCGTATATTGCCCGGCCTTCAATCGCGCCGCAGCCTTGAACCGAGCCGATAAGAACAATGCTTCCGCCCTTTTCGGTCATCATTTTCGCCGCCTGCTGCGCAGTAAAAAACGTCCCCTTTATATTAACGTCCATAACCGAATCAAAGGCTTTTTCATCGGTTGAAAATGTGTCAAATCCAATGCCGAGATTTGCGGCGTTGCCGATAAATACGTCAAGGCTGTGAGTGTTTTTTTTGATTTTTTCAAAAGTGTTTTTAATGTCAGAAACATCGGAAAGCTCAAGAGAATACCCGTATGCCGAAATGTTTGGAAATTCTTTTTTTAGATTTTCGGCAGCACATACGGCATCGTTTTCGCTTCGGCTTGTAATGTGAATGTCAAATCCGTTTTGCGCAAGCTTTCGGGCTGTTTGATACCCTGTATTTTTGCTTCCTGCCGTTATAAGTGCGTTTTTGTTCATAATTTTCACCTTTTTATAATTTTTTTAATGCATGTAAATTTACGCAAAAAATTTAAAAACATTTTACAGCCTTATTTTACAACAAATACTTGCCAAAATGAATATATTATTTTATAATATGAGATATAATATTTTATCATTGGAGTGAGTGCTGTGGCAATTCAGCTTGTAAGATATGTAATGGCGATACGGAATAATTTTGTATATGAAGATTACAAGGCGGAGGAAAATATTTTTGCGCTTTGCGAAAGCGGCAGCTTTTATCTTGATGACACAGTGCAAAAAAGCGTTGTAAACCCCGAAGAAGGGGCGTATTTTGAAAAAGGAAAGCGGTATTTAAGAAAGGCAAATACACCTTTAAAGCTTCATCTTTTCAGATTTGAAGCCGACGAAAAGCTTATTTTTAAAAGCCATATAACTTTTAAAAATAAGGACAGAATTTTTTCAAACCTTGAACTTTTAAAACGGCTTAACAACGATATTTACAGTGAAAATTTTGAATATAAAGCGCACATTTTTAACGATATCGTAAATTTGTATAAATTTGAAAATACCAATTTAAGCGGCGAAAAAATTATAAATGACGAAATTGTCTCAATGGCGGTAAAAACGCTTAACCAAGATTTTTTCCGCAATGTTGAGCTTACATCATTTGCCGAACAATACAAAATTTCGTATGTTCAGTTTTTGCGGAGATTTAAGGTTGAAACGGGTATGACGCCGTTTGAATACACCGCAAGACTGAAAATAAAAAGAGCGGAGTATCTTCTTGTTAATACCGATCTTGCAATTAAGGATATTTCGCCTGTATGCGGCTTTGAAAACGAGTATTATTTCAGTAATTTTTTCAAAAAGCGAAAGGGGTGTTCGCCGTCAAAATACCGCGCCGAGTTTTCTATTATGTGAAAATAGTGCTTTGAGCATTAATAGTGCCGAAAATTATATCCGGTGCATTAAATCGACAGATATGGCAAATATTTGTTTTTTTATAATTTTTGCTTTTGTAGAGCGAATTTTTAAGGATGAGTCGGCACAGTGTAAAATATAATTGGAAAAATTTATTAAAAATTTTACAATACTTGTTGACAACGCAACAAGTATGTGCTAAAATACCCTTGTAATTTGAAATGTTTTGGGGGATAGTTTTGGATAATAAAAATTTAAAATTTGATCAGATTTTGCTTATAAAGCGGTTTGAGGCATTTGCAAACAATATTGCGATCATACACAAAAATATCCGCCGCCTTAAAAATGATGTTATGAAAGAATACGGTCTTACCGGAAGTCAGGGAATTTATTTGTCGTATCTTATGCTATACCGCGATGGTCTTACCGTATCGCAGCTTGCTGAAATTATCGGTGCAGACAAAGCGTCTGTTTCGCGAACATTTGCTGCGCTTTATAAAAAAGGGTATATAGAATATCCTGATTTCTGCGGTGAAAAAAAATATAACACGCCTGCGATTATTACCGAAAGCGCGCAAAAGATAATGGTTCCGATTGTCGAAACAATTTCAAAGCTTATCGACATAATCAGCCTTACCGATATTGACGAGGAAAACCGTACAACAATGTACCGCACCTTGCGAACAACCGCAGGTAACATTGCAAAGTGCGTAAATAAGGCAAAATTGAAAAAAGAAAAATAGTTAAGCTTGCATATATTTTTTAGGTTACAATGCAAGCTATCAGGATACTTATTTTTTAATGCCTAATGTTTAAGTAAATTAAAAAGCAGTTAATTTTTTTTGATATAGATGTTGAGAAATCAACAAGCAGACGGTATAATTTTTAGAAAGGAAGTTCAAAATGAGCTTTAAAATTGTGGGAACGGGAAGCTACCTTCCGCCGTTTACAGTGACAAACGACGACTTATCCAAGACGATTGACACATCTGACGAATGGATAAAGCAAAGAATTGGAATAAACGAAAGGCGGATTTCGACAGACGAATCCACCGTTGAAATGGGATACAAAGCGGCAAAAGCGGCTCTTGAAATGAGCAAAACGGAAGCAGGCGAAATTGACATTATCATTTCCGCTTCAATGACGGGCGATAATCTTTGTCCAACAACAGCAGGCGGAATAGGGCAGCTTTTGGGTATTGAATGTCCTGCGTTTGATATAAACTCGGCGTGCAGCGGATTTATGTTTGCGCTTGATACCGCTGCCGGATTTTTTGCCCGCGGCAAAGTAAAAAAGGCACTTGTGGTGGCCAGTGAAAGAATAAGCAAAATTATAGACTGGACTGACAGAAATACCTGTGTTATTTTTGGAGACGGTGCCGGAGCGGCAGTGCTTGAGAAAGGAGACGGTTACATTGCGTCGCACCTTAATACCTGCGGCGGTGATGATGTTATAAAAATTCCGTCAGGCACAAATCTTTCGCCGTATTATACAAAAGAATGTGAAAAACCGAAAATTTTTATGGACGGTCAGGAAACCTTTAAATTTGCTGTAAACACTATGACAAACGATATTAAGCGTCTTGCGGAGGACGCGCATATTTCACTCGGCGATATAAAATACATTGTGCCTCATCAGGCGAATGTGAGAATTATTCAATATGCGAGCAAAAGACTTAAAATTCCAATGGAAAAGTTTTTTGTTAACATACAAAACTACGGTAATACCTCGGCGGCGAGCATTGCAATTGCTCTTGACGAGCTTAACCGTACAAAAGATTTAAAGGACGGTGACATTATAGCAATGTCGGCGTTCGGCGGCGGACTGTCAAGCGGTTCGTGCCTTGTAAAATGGTAAAAAGTAAAGAAAAATGTTTTGGAGGAATGTAAAATGACTATTGAAAAAATTAAAGAAGTATTGGCAGATCATCTTGATATGGACACATCGTCCATCACAAACGAAACAACCTTTGAAGATTTGGGTATCGATTCGCTCGAAACGGTTGAAATTATGATGGAGCTCGAGGACGAATTCGGAATTGAAATCTCGGTTGCTGATGTAGGCAAAACCGTAGGCTCGCTTGTTGAATATATCGACAGCAAAAAGGAGTAATCAAAAATGCTTAATTCTGCAATATGCGATATGCTGAAAATTAAATACCCTGTTTTTCAGGGCGGTATGGCGCACATTGCCGACGCCCAACTTGCCGCTGCTGTTTCAAACGGCGGCGGTCTTGGTATAATTTCGGCAATGAATTATGACGCCGATTATCTGAAAAATCAGATTGAAACGGCACGAAAGCTTACCGATAAGCCTTTCGGCGTAAACGTTATGCTGATGAGTCCGTATACCGATGAGGTTGCAGAGCTGTTGGCAAAGGAAAAAGTCAGTGTTATCACAACGGGCGCGGGAAATCCGTCAAAATATATGGATAGATGGCTTGGCGCGGGAATAAAGGTAATTCCTGTTGTTGCGTCCACCGCGCTTGCAAAAATTGTGGAACGTCTCGGCGCTGCGGCTGTTATTGCCGAGGGCGGCGAATCGGGCGGTCACGTTGGCGACACCACAACTATAGCGCTTGTTCCGCAGGTGTGCGACGCGGTTTCAATTCCTGTTATCGCGGCAGGCGGCATTGCTGATGGCAGGGGCGTTGCGGCGGCATTTATGCTTGGCGCTGTCGGCGTTCAGCTTGGCACGAGGTTTTTGGTTGCAAAAGAGTGCAATGTGCATCAGAATTATAAAAACAAGGTGCTTAAGGCCGGTGACATTTCAACAATTGTTACGGGTAAACGTTTGGGTCATCCCGTGCGCAGTATAAAGACACCTTTTTCCCGCGCATATGCAAAGGCGGAATATTCTGATATTTCAGATGACGATTTGGAAAAAATGGCAGTCGGCGCACTCCGTCTTGCGGCGGTAAACGGCGATGAGAAAAACGGCTGTTTTCTTGCAGGTCAGATTGCAGGAATGGTAAATAAAGAGCAGTGTGCAAAGGAAATTATTGAAGAAATTTGCACAGACGCTGAAAAAATCTTGAAGGGAGCGTCAAAATGGGTAAATTAGCAATAGTTTTTTCGGGTCAGGGCGCGCAGTATTCCGGAATGGGAAAGTCGCTTTATGAAAATTTTGACAGTGCAAAAAAATTATATGATTTTGCCGAAAGCTACAGAAACGGCACAATGGCGCAGTCTTTTGCAGGCACGAGCGAAGAGCTTTGCCAAACGAAAAACACGCAGCCGTGTCTTTATCTTGTAGACCTTTGCGCCGCGCTTGCGCTTAAAGAAAACGGTATTATTCCCGATGGCGTTGCAGGATTTTCGCTCGGCGAAATTGCCGCGCTTGCGTATGCAGATGTGTATTCTTATGAAAAAGGCTTTGAAATCGTTACCCAGCGAGGCATTTTTATGCAGGAGGCTGCTGAAGAACACGACACCGCTATGGCGGCAGTTTTGAAAATTGACAGCAAAGCGGTTGAAAATATATGTGAAAAAATTCGCGCAAACGGCGAAAAAATTTACCCCGTAAACTACAATTCACCAGTCCAGACGGTTGTAGCAGGCACAAAAACCGCGATAGCCGCATTTAAAGACGAGGCGAAAGAGGTTTCGGCGAGAGTTATTGATTTGGCAGTCGGTGCGGCTTTTCATTCTCCGTTTATGGACGGTGCGGCAGAAAAATTCAATGAGTATTTGAAAAATATAACGCTTGCTGCTCCGAAAATTCCGGTTTACGCAAACTACACTGCTATGCCGTATGATGGAGCGGTTATCGACACGCTTTCAAAGCAGATGAATAATCCTGTGCGCTGGTGCGACACCATAAACCGAATGATTGCAGACGGATTTACCGATTTTATTGAGGCCGGCGCAGGAAAAACGCTGTGCGGTCTTATAAAGAAAATTTCGGACGAGGTAAGGACATATTCTGTTGAGGATTATGACACTCTTACCACGGCTTTAGAGGCGGTGAATGGCAATGCTTAACGGAAAAACCGCGCTTATAACCGGTGCGTCAAGAGGAATAGGACGGGCGATTGCGCTCAAATTGTCAAACGAGGGTGCGTCTATTGCGGCTATATATTGCGGCAGTGAAGAAAAAGCACGCGAATTAAAGGCTGAAATTGATAAAAACGGCGGAAAAATCAACATTTACAAATGCGACGTGTCAAACTTTTCGGAATGTGAAAACATTGTAAAACAGGTAATATCTGATTTTGGCGGCGTTGACATTTTGGTTAACAACGCAGGAATTACCAATGACAAGCTTGTTTTGCAGATGGGCGAAAATGATTTTGACAGCGTTATTGACACGAATTTAAAAGGCGCTTTTAATATGATAAAGCATTGCTACCGTAATTTTATGAAGAAAAAATACGGAAAAATTATAAATATCAGCTCGGTTTCGGGTATTATCGGAAACGCGGGTCAGGCGAATTATTCGTCGGCAAAGGCAGGAATTATAGGCCTTACAAAAACGGTTGCAAAGGAGCTTGCCTCAAGAAATGTTTGCTGTAACGCCATTGCGCCGGGGTTTATAAAAACGGATATGACCGAAAGTTTTCAAGATAATGAAAACGTTTTATCTTCAATTCCGTTAAAAAGAATGGGCAGCGCCGATGAGGTGGCAAATCTTGCGGCATTTCTTGCAAGCGATTTGTCTGACTACATCACGGGCGAGGTTATTCGCATCGACGGCGGATTGGCAATGTAGGTATATGAAAGGAATTTTTATATGAACAAGAGAGTGGTTGTAACGGGTATGGGCGTTATTTCGCCCGTCGGAAATAATATAAACGATTTTTGGAACAGCATTGTTTCCGGAAAAAACGGTATTGACAGGGTTACAAAGTTTGACATAACTGATTTTAAGGCAACCCTTGCAGGAGAAGTCAGAGATTTTGACGCGACTCTTTATATGGATAAGGGAGAGGCGCGAAAGCTTGACAGATATTCGCAGTATGCTTTGGCGGCAGTTTATCAGGCAGTGGAGGAAAGCAAAATCATTGACAAAATTGCGCCTGAAAGACTCGGTGTATATTTTGGCTCGGGCATAGGCGGCTTTGACACAATGATGGCTGAACACACAAACCTTATTCATCGCGGTCCCAAACGTGTTTCGCCGATGTTTATTCCTAAAATGATTGCGAATATTGCGGCAGGAAACATTGCGATAAAATACGGCGCAAAGGGTCCGTGTTTATCCATTGTTACCGCGTGTGCAACAGGCTCAAACTGTATAGGCGAAGCTTACCGTGCGATTAAAGGCGGTTATGTAGACGCTGTTATTGCAGGCGGTGCGGAGGCTTCTGTAAATCCTTTGGGATTTGCGGGCTTTATAAACTGTATGGCGCTTTGCGAAAGCGATGACAAGGATAGGGCTTCTATACCGTTTGACAAGGAAAGATGCGGTTTTGTTATGGGTGAGGGCTCCGGTGCTCTTGTGCTTGAGGAATATGAGCATGCAAAGCAAAGAGGAGCAAAGATTTATGCTGAAATTACAGGTTACGGAAACACCTGCGACGCATATCATGTTACCGCACCGTCTCCCGATGGAATCGGCGGAGCAAATGCTATTAAGGAATCTGTTGCTGATGAAAGCAATATAGATTTTGAAAAGGTTTATATAAATGCTCACGGCACGAGCACTCCGCTAAACGACAAAACCGAAACTATGGCTATAAAAAAAGCGTTTGGCGACGGAGCATACAAGGTTCATATAAGCTCGACAAAATCAATGACGGGTCATATGCTGGGCGCTGCGGGTGCGGTTGAGGCAATAGCTGCAATTCTTGCGCTTAAAAACAACATTATTCCGCCTACAATCGGTTATAAAGTGCCCGACGAGGAGTGCGACCTTGATTATACGCCTAACAAAGCACTTAAAACAGATATTGATTTGGCGCTTTCGGTATCGCTGGGATTTGGCGGTCACAACGCGTGTCTTGCGTTTAAAAAATTTTAATATTTTTATTAAGATGTTGGAAAAATTAATTATCGGTGCAAAATTTTTATCGGTTCAGCACCTTGAAAACGCTCGGACGTTTTAATCTCTTATCATTTTTGCCCTGCGAATAAGAGATTTATGATAACTGTTTACAGCGGCGCAGGGTGACGGAATGGAGATTAAAATGAACAAAGAAGAAATTATGAAAATTTTGCCCCACCGAAACAGTATGCTGCTTATTGACGAAGCATACGTGGAGGGTGAGGTTGCGCACGGCGTTAAAAAAATTACGGGAAACGAATGGTTTTTGGATGGGCATTTTCCGAACTCGCCCGTAGTTCCTGGGGTTATACTGTGCGAAATAATGGCACAGTCTATATGCGTGCTTATGGCAGACAAAATGAAAAAAAACGCGCTTCCGTATTTTACCGGGCTTGATAAGGTTAAGTTTAAAAGTATGGTAAAACCCGGCGACACATTTGAAACCGAGTGCAAAATAACACGAGTTCACGAGCCGTTTTATTTTGCGCAGGGTGTGGGAAAGGTTAACGGAAAGGTTGCGGTTAAAGCGGATTTTTCGTTTGCGATAATAACCGATAAAAAAGAGGTGTAATTTTTATGCTGGAAAAGTTTTTTAAGCGTTCGGAAATCAAAAAGCTGAAGGTTTGCAAAAAATGCGGCAAGGAAATTGAATATAGTGAAGCTGAAAAAAATTATATGATTTGCCCCGAGTGCGGCACATATTTTCGTATGAATCCAAGCGAGCGTGTCGCGCTTGTTTGTGACAGCTTCAAGGAAAAGGACGCAGATTTAAAGAGCAAAAACGTTCTTGATTTTCCAAATTACGACGATAAGCTTGCAAAGGCTTATGAAACAAGTGGCTGCAAGGATGCTGTATCATACGGCATAGCCGAAACAAACGGTATTAAATATGTAATTTTTGTTATGAACTCTGAATTTATGATGGGAAGCATGGGCAGGGTTGTGGGTGAAAAAATCACACGTGCGTTTGAGCTTGCTTTAAGCAAAAAACTGCCTGTGGTAGGCTTTACCACATCCGGCGGAGCGCGTATGCAGGAGGGAATTTTTTCGCTTATGCAAATGGCAAAGGTCAGCGGCGCAGTGAAAAAACATAAGGACGCGGGGCTTTTGTATATAACCGTTTTGACCGACCCGACAACGGGCGGAGTTACCGCGAGCTTTGCGATGGAAGGCGATATAATTCTTGCCGAGCCAAAAGCGCTTGTGGGATTTGCCGGAGCAAGGGTTATTGAACAGACCACAGGTCAAAAACTTCCCGAAGGCTTTCAGAAAGCGGAATTTTTGCTCGAACATGGTTTTGTTGACGCTATTGTGCCGCGCGAAAAGCTTAAAAATACTATTGCTGATATTTTAGAGCTGCACAATGCTTAACGGGGGTGAAAAAATGGATTCGTATCAGAGAGTTTTAAAAG
>JALEIO010000065.1 GCA_022769845.1 Oscillospiraceae bacterium | reverse complement strand
TTCGGGAATTATCGGGCATTTTTTGTATTATCATACCAATACTGTTTACTCAACCTTTATCATTCTGTATCCAACTCCAACATGAGTTTGAATATACTGCGGAGAATCGGGAGATTTTTCGATTTTTTTCCTAAGCGTTGCCATAAACACACGCAGGGAACCAACATCATTATCCCAGCTGCTTCCCCAAATGTTTTCGGCAATAAACTTGTGCGTTAAAACCTTACCCACATTCTTTGAAAGCAGGCTTAAAAGTTTAAATTCAATCGGCGTCAAATGAAGCTCGGTATCATCTAAATATGCACAGCCGGCTGCATAATCTATTTTAAGCTTTCCGTTTATAAATACAGATGAAGTTGACAGCACCTGTGTCTGAATAAAGTTCAGCCGTCTTTGCGTTACTCTCAGTCTTGCCAAAAGCTCCTCAACCGAAAACGGTTTTGTTAGGTAATCGTCAGCACCGCAGTCGAGTGCCTCAATCTTGTCGCTGTCTTCGCTTCTTGCGCTTATCACGATGATAGGTGAATTTGACCAAGTCCGTATTTTCTTTATTACCTCTATTCCGTCCACATCGGGAAGTCCCAAATCAAGCAGTATTACATCCGGATTATAAGATGATGCCTCCATTATGGCGCTTGCTCCGTCCTTTGCCGTTAAATATTTGTAGTCGTGCATTTTTAAGGTTGTTGTTATAAGATTTCTTACGGGCGTATCATCTTCAACAACCAAAATTGTTGTTTTATTCATTCAAATTAACCTCCTTTGTGGGCAGTGTGAAAGTGAAAACAGCACCTTGCGGTTTATTGTCCGAAACAAAAATCTTGCCGCCATGGGCTGTTACAATAGATTTGCACAGCGACAGTCCTATTCCGATGCTTCTTCTGCTGTCCGCAATACTATTTGCACCGCTGAAAAACATATCAAACACCTTGCTTTTGCTCTCATCCGGTATACCGTAGCCGTTATCCGCAACAGACACCTCAACATTTTTGCCGCATACTTTCGTTTTGATAACTATTTCCGAACCCTCCGGCGTATATTTAATCGCATTGTCCACCAAATTGATTATCACTTGAATAATCAACCGCGCGTCAACATTAACGAGTGCAATTTCATCGGAATTTATGGTTTTTATTTTATGCGTACCACTTTTGTTATTTATATGATGAAGCGCTTCGGTTATAATTTCATCCATAAGCTCCAACGAAGGGTTAAGCTTCATCTTACCGTCCTCCAGCTTTGTAACGGACAAAAGATTTTCAACAAGGTTAATAAGCCACATAGAATCGTCATAAATGTCCTTATAAATGAGATGCTTTGTTTCATCATCAAAAGAAGCGCCGTTCGACAGAAGATTGTCCGCATTGCCCATAATCGACGTAAGCGGAGTGCGCAGGTCATGCGATATGGCGCGCAGAAGGTTTGCGCGTAACTGCTCATTTTTCGCAAGGATTGCCGCAGCCTCTTTTTCTTTGGCATTCTGCTCGTTTTCCATAGCCATCGCACACTCGCCCAGTATAGATAACAACACACTGTTTTCAAAGGAATCGAGCACGCTGTCGTTCATATCAATACCAACTACGCCGTAGACATTGCTGTTAACTCTTATTGCAAAATACATACATTTTGCGCCGGAAAGGGTATCGGTGGTTGCTCCGGCGTGCTTGTTGTTTTTCATAACCCACTGCGCAGTAGCCTTTTCATTCTCTGTTGTTAATTCATCCTCCGAATCCTCGCCGTTTGCCTGAAAAATATGCGGATTTCCGAGTTTGTTGTCTTCACAGCAATATATAACAATGTTCTTTCCGAGAAGTTTTATGAGCTGATTTGCTGTTGCGGTAATAATTTCATTTGTGCCGCTTGCCTTTTGAATCAGCTGATTGGTGTCAAACAGAATTTTAGTTCTGAATGCCGCGTGTGCCGCCTGCTTTGCGTGGTTTTTTAACTTTATCGCAAGATTGCTTGTAATAAAGGCTACGGTAAGCATAATCAGAAAGGTTACGGGATAACCGTCATCATAAGCCATAAATGTAAACTTCGGCACCGTAAAGAAAAAGTTAAACACCAGTACGCTTACCACGGAAGAAACCATACTGTACAATCTGCGCGTTGTAATAACCGCAATAACAAGAACAGCCAGAATATATACGGTTACAATATTTGCTTCTTTAAAGCCAAGCCCTGAAAAAGCGTATCCGATAAGTGTTGCCGCGAGAAGTATGCCTATACTTTTCATCAAATCACGCAGAGAAATTGAAAAATCATTTTTCTTTTTGAAATTTGCCTTTCTGTATTCAACAACATCACTGCTGTCAGGAATAATGTGTATATCCATATTGGGCGCATGAGCAATAAGTTTTTCCGTTAATGCAGGCTTGTTAAAGAAATGCTTTTTTACCGACGCACTGCGACCGATAACGATTTTTGAAACGCCTGACAGCCTTGCAAACTCTGCAATTTGGTACGGTACATCATCACCGTAAACGGTTTCAATTTTCGCACCGAGCTGCTCTGCAAGGCGGATGTTCTGCCGCAGACGTTTTTTATCCTCGTCACTTACAGCGGAAAATTCGGGTGTTTCCACATACAATGCTGTTAAAATGCCTTTAAAGGCATTTGCCATTCTTGCTGCCGTTCGTATAATTTTAGCGTTTGACGGCGATGAAGAAAGACATACCAGAATATGCTCATCCGTATGAAAATCACCGTTGTTTTTTATCCGAACATTCTCGCTCATAATATTAATTCTGTCCGCACATCGGCGAAGCGCAATTTCCCTTAATGCAATCAAGTTGTCAAGCGTAAAAAAATTATACATTGCTCTGTCTGCCTGTGTTTCTTTATACACATTGCCGCTTTTAAGCCTGTCCAACAGCTCTGACGGTTCTATATCCACAAATTCAACTTGATCCGCCTTGTCAAACACAGCATCAGGTATTCTTTCTCTTACTATAACGCCTGTTATGGCTGCAACAGTATCGTTAAGGCTTTCAATGTGCTGAACATTTACCGTTGTATATACATCAATGCCGGCAGCCAAAAGCTCTTTAATGTCCTGATACCTTTTTGTATGCCGCATTCCGGGTGCGTCTGTGTGTGCAAATTCGTCAACCAGAACCAGCTGCGGCTTTCTTTCAAGAACCGCATCCAAATCCAGCTCTGAAAGCTCTATATTTCCGTGCTTTATTTTTTTGCTCGGTATCTGCTCCAACCCCGAAACAAGAGCCTTGGTCTGCGGGCGCTCATGAGGTTCAATATATCCCAAAACCACGTCAATACCATGCTCTTTGGCTGTATGAGCAGCCTGAAGCATAGCATATGTTTTGCCGACTCCGGCTGCATAACCGAAAAATATTTTAAGACGTCCTCTTGTGCTGTTTTCGCTTTCATTATTAATTGCTTTTAATAGGACATCGGGATTCTGCCTTGACATATGAATAGTTCACCTCCGTAATTGCCTAATCGCCTCTGCCGCAAGCTCTGCGCCTTGCAAGCAAAGCAGAGAATTGCTCCAATTTAAATTATACTGTATTTTTTGTCCTATAGCAATGATTTGTTTTCATTTTCGTCCTTTTGCACACTATTTTCTGTGTCGCGTTCTTCATCTTCATAATCTTCAAAACCCTTATAATTTTCGGCAAAAAACTTATCTGCCTTACTCACAATAAAAAATCCTAAAATCATAAACGCAATAACCGTTACCATCAATAAAACATCCCGCATAACATCATCTCCCACAGTTTTTCTGATGCCGCATCAAATTCGGAAGCACTTTTGAATATCCTTGTGGTTTCCGAGAACAAGCATTGTTTCTCCGGTTTGCAATAATGTGTCGGAATGAACCGTAAGATTCATTTTGCCGTCGCTCTTTAATGCCATTATATTGATTCTGTATTTTTTGCGAATATCAACCTGACCGATTGTTTTCCCAATCCAGTTTTCCGGTATTGTAACTTCAAAAATAGCGTAATCATCGTCCAACTCTATGTAATCCATTATATGGTCGGCAGTATAGCGTATTGCCGTCCATGAAGCAATCTGTTTTTCCGGATATACAACCTCGTCGGCACCGTTACGCCGCAGAAATTTTGCCTGCACATCTCTTTCGGCTCTTGACACAACCAATTTTGCACCAAGCTCCTTTAAAAGAGATGTTGTTTCCAGTGAGCTTTGAAAATCTCCTCCGATTGTAACTATGCATACATCATAATTACCTACGCCGAGCGATTCCAAAAATTCTTCATTTGTGCTGTCGCCTATCTGTGCATTTGTAACATAAGGGAGAACTGCGTTAACGCGTTCCTCGCATTTGTCTATTGCCATTACTTGATGATTGAGTTCCCCCAATTTTATTGCAATATGCCTTCCGAATCTGCCAAGCCCTACAAGTAATACCGATTTCATCGTAATTTCTCCTAACATTCTGTATTTTTACCGTGCCTTAACCTTATCCGACAGTAATCTTTTCCTGAGGTTTTTTGGAAATATTCCGATTCACCGCAGAAACTGTCGCAAAGATAATTGTAAGTCCGCCCACGCGTCCAAAGAACATAAGGGCAATCAGAAT
>JALEIO010000057.1 GCA_022769845.1 Oscillospiraceae bacterium | reverse complement strand
CTGTCGGAATACTGCTCCGGCTTTTTGTTCGGAACAGGAAGCGACTCAAGCGTTACAAGACAAGAATCAAGATATTCGCCGTACGGCTTTCTTTTTGCATAATATTCCTTGCACTCATCATCAGATACAATGCGCTTGTTTTTCATATCGACAAGCAGCATTTTGCCCGGTTTAAGACGCGATTTTTCAACAATCTCATCGCTCGGAATATCCAAAACTCCAACCTCGGACGACAAAATAAGCCTGTTGTCCTTGGTGATGTAATATCTTGCAGGTCTAAGTCCGTTTCGGTCAAGACACGCGCCCATAACATCGCCGTCAGTAAAGAGTATTGCGGCAGGACCGTCCCACGGCTCCATCATTGTTGCGTAATATCTATATAAATCGCGTTTTTCACGACTCATATTTTCATCATTTTTCCACGGCTCGGGAATGGTTATCATAACCGCAAGCGGAAGCGGCATACCGCTCATAACCAAAAATTCCAGAACATTGTCCAGCATTGCCGAGTCGGACCCTTCCTTGCGTATAACGGGAAGAATTTTATCCATATCGTCCTTAAGCAAATCCGACTGCATAGTTTCCTCGCGGGCAATCATTCTGTCGGCGTTGCCGCGGATTGTGTTAATTTCGCCGTTATGCAGTATAAATCTGTTCGGATGCGCTCTTTCCCAGCTTGGAAAAGTGTTTGTCGAAAATCTTGAATGTACCATTGCAACAGCACTTTCGTAGTCTTTATCCTGCAAATCCTTATAAAATTTGCGAAGCTGATTTACCAAAAACATACCCTTATAAACAATCGTACGCGATGAGAGCGAAACAACATAGGTATTTTCAACGCTTTGTTCAAAAAGACGCCTTACAATATAAAGCTTTCTGTCAAAATCAAGACCTTTTTCAACACCTTCGGGGCGTTTTATAAAGCACTGCGCAATATACGGCATATCCTTTCTCGCTCTTTCGGCAAGAACGGACGAATCAACCTCCGCCTCCTTCCACGCTAAAAATTCAACGTTTTCCTTTTTGCAGATAACCTCAAACATTTTCTGCGCCTGTTTGCGTAAAAGAGCGTTTCTCGGGAAGAAAAACATTCCAACGCCGTAGTCGCCCTCGCCGCCCAAATCTATATCAAGCTTTTTGCCGACTTTTTTAAAGAATTTGTGCGAAATGTGCAGCATAATGCCAACGCCGTCGCCTATTTCGCCCGCAAAATCCTTGCCTGCACGGTGCTCTAATTTTTCAACAATCAAAAGTGCGTCCTCAACAATTTTGTGCGACGCTTTATTGTCAATGCTAACCACTGCGCCGATACCGCAGGCGTCGTGCTCGAACGAAGGCTTATATAAGCTTTTATTATCCATAATTACCTTATCCTTCCTGATTATTTTCCGCTGTCGCCATAGTTTGACAACACTCTTGCCGAAGGGTCATCAACCTTGCAGCCCTCCCAGTTTTTGTTGGGCATCCAGAAATCTTTAATCATTTCCGCCTGACCCTCGTAATATTCTTCAAAAAGCTCGCGGTAAAGAAGCGATTCCTTTGTAAACGGTTTTGCAAAGCTGTAACGCTCGCGAAGCTTTGTATATTCTGCATCAGTATACATATTTTCAGCATATTCCTTTAAATCGTCCACCATAGAATGCCCTACCGCGTCCGAAAACGCCGCTTTTTCGCGCATCAAAATGTCATACGGCAAATAATTTCCTTCAAAAGCGTGACGGAGAAGATATTTTCCTTTATTGTAAGTATTCATCTTAATTTCAGGTTTTATGCTCATAACATATTTTGCAAAATCAAGGTCACCAAACGGAACGCGCGCCTCAAGAGAGTTTACCGAAATGCATCTGTCGGCACGAAGAACATCATACATATAAAGCTCGGACACTCTTTTTTCCGCCTCCTTTTGAAATTCCTCGGGAGAAGGCGCAAAATCAGTGTATTTGTAGCCGAAAAGCTCATCGGAAATTTCACCCGTCAAAAGCACTCTTAAATCGGTGTTTTCGTGTATATGCTTGCACACCAAATACATACCTATTGACGCTCTTATTGTGGTGATATCATATGTTCCGAGAATTTTCACAACCGTTGGCAGCGCCTTTATAACGTCATCCTTTGAAATAATAACTTCGGTGTGGTCGGCGCCGATATAATCCGCAACCTCTTTAGCATATTTTAAGTCGATAGCGTCCTTATCCATACCGATTGCAAAGGTTTTAATCGGCTTATCCGACAGCGACGCCGCAACCGAGCATACAAGCGAAGAATCGAGTCCGCCAGAAAGCAAAAATCCAACGGGAGCGTCTGAATCAAGACGCTTTTTTATGCCTGCAATAAGCTTTTCTCTGATATTTTTGCAAGCCTCCTCGACATCATCATCCGAAAACTTTTCAACCTTTGAAATATCGCAGTAGCAGACAAATTTTCCGTCCTTGTAATAAAATCCCGGCGGAAACGGAATAACCTTTTTGCAGAGCTTTGTAAGGTTTTTAGCCTCGGACGCAAAAATTATTTTTCCGTTTTCGCTGTATCCGTAAAACAGCGGTCTTATGCCAAACGGGTCACGCGCCGCAATAACGCTTTTTTCCTTCTCGTCATAGATAATGAGCGCAAATTCCGCGTCCAGCATTTTGAACATATCAACGCCGTATTCCTTGTATAACGGAAGGAGAATTTCACAGTCCGAGCTGCTTTTGAATTTATATCCTTTTTTTATAAGCTCATCTTTAAGCGGACGGAACAAATATATTTCGCCGTTGCATACAAGGTGAAGACTTTCAAAATTAAACGGCTGCATACCCTCTTTTGTAAGCCCCATAATCGCAAGGCGGTGAAAACCAAGCCTTGCGCCGCCGTAGTTTTCTACTCTTGACATATCAGGTCCGCGCGATTTTGTTTCTTCAAATCCGTTTATAAAATCTTCCTCATGTATCTTTTCGTCAAAGCAGCCCATAACAGAACACATTGCTAAATCCTCCTTAAATGTATTGGAGCACATTTTTTCGGCTTGCTCTCTATGCCGCGATAAGCCGAACATTACAGTTCGGCTTACCTGTTTTATTTGTTTTTCGTTTTTGCCTTTATCTTACACCGAACAAAAGCTCACCGTAAGAAGGATAAGGCCAATCCTCTTTGGAAGCGATTGCTTCCGCGCTGTCTACCGAAATACGAAGCGCTGCCATATCAGGAAGAATTGTATCTTTGCAGTACATTGCATATTCGGGTGCGGAGGTAATATCTTTTGCTCCGATTAAATCGTCTTCCAGCTTCTGAACATATTCATATGTTTCTTTTGTCATATCGCTAATCTTTTTAACTGTTTCCTTCTCGTAGCTTAAATCAGCATCAGCAATAAATTCTTTTTTCGCAAGCGCTGCCTTTGAAAGATTTTTGGCAAATTTGCTCATTGCGGGAAGAATATCCTTTCTCGCCATATCAAGCATTGTAAGTGCTTCAATGTTTATAATCTTGCCGTAGCTCTCATTAAGCACCTCATAGCGAGCGGCAAGCTCTGCCTTGCTGTAAACCTTATGGCTTTCAAAAAGCTTAACATTCTTTTCATCAAGCAAATGCGAAAGCGCGTCCGGAGTGGTTTTGAGGTTCAAAAGTCCTCTTTGCTCTGCTTCTTTAACCCATTTATCGTCATAGCCGTCGCCATTGAAGATAATACGTTTGTGAGCTTTAATTGTATCCTTGATAAGGTCGTGGAGCGCTTTTTCAAAATCGCCCTTACCCTCAAGATAATCTGCAAACTCTTTTAATTCTTCGGCAACCGCAGTGTTCAAAACAGTGTTTGCACACGATATTGACGCAGCCGAACCGAGCATACGGAACTCAAATTTGTTTCCTGTAAACGCAAACGGGCTTGTTCTGTTTCTGTCTGTGGTGTCCTTGGGGAATTTGGGCAATGTATGAACGCCTATTCTCATAATTTCTTTTTCTTTCGAATCATATGCTTCATCGTTTACAATAGCATCCAAAATTTCCGAAAGGTCAGAACCTAAAAACATAGAAACAATTGCCGGAGGCGCCTCGTTTGCTCCAAGTCTATGGTCGTTTCCCGCGCTTGCAACCGAAATACGCAGAAGATCCTGATATTCGTCAACCGCTTTTATAACCGCAGACAAAAACAGTAAGAACTGTGCGTTTTCATATGGTGTTTCGCCGGGCTCCAAAAGGTTTGCGCCTGTGTCGGTAGAAATTGACCAGTTGTTGTGTTTACCGCTTCCGTTTACGCCTGCAAACGGTTTTTCGTGCAAAAGACATACCATACCGTGTTTTTTTGCAACCTTCTGCATAATTTCCATTGTCAGCTGGTTGTGGTCGGCTGCAATGTTAGAAGTTGTGAATATCGGTGCAAGCTCGTGTTGAGCAGGAGCAACTTCGTTATGCTCTGTCTTTGCCAAAACACCAAGCTTCCAAAGTTCAGCGTTTAATTCCTTCATAAACTCCGAAACTCTCGGCTTGATAGCACCAAAATAGTGGTCGTCAAGCTCCTGTCCTTTCGGCGGACGAGCACCGAAAAGCGTTCTGCCTGTGTAAATCAAATCTTTTCGTTTGTCATACAAATCTTTGTCTACAAGAAAATATTCCTGCTCGGGTCCAACAGTTGTTTTTACTGATTTTACATCATCGTTGCCGAACAATTTCAAAACTCTTAAAGCCTGCTTGTTAATAGCCTCCATTGAACGAAGCAGTGCGGTTTTCTGGTCAAGCGCTTCACCGCCGTATGAGCAGAAAACTGTAGGAATACACAAAATGTTATCTTTTATAAATGCATAAGAAGTTGCGTCCCAAGCGGTGTAACCTCTTGCTTCAAAGGTTGCTCTAAGACCGCCCGAGGGGAAAGAAGACGCGTCAGGCTCGCCCTGAATAAGCTCTTTTCCCGAAAATTCCATAATAACCTTGCCGTTATCTCTCGGCGAAATAAAACTGTCATGTTTTTCCGCCGTAACGCCTGTCATAGGCTGAAACCAGTGGGTAAAATGTGTTGCGCCTTTTTCCACCGCCCAATCCTTCATTGCATTTGCAACAACCGTTGCAACCGACAAATCAAGGTGCTTTCCGTTTTTAATGGTATTTCGCAGCGCTTTGTATGTTTCTTTGGGTAAACGTGCCTGCATAACCGCGTCATCAAATACCATTGAACCGAACTCGCTTGAAACTGTGTTCATAATATCTACCCCTTTTTCGTATAAATTAAAAATGCGACAAGGGTATTAAGGAAAACTCCTTATTGACATCCTTGTCGCTTTAAAAACTTATGTTAAAAAACAAAATGCCACAGACATTCTGTGTCTGCGGCGTCCTTGTCGCTTTATGGATAAAGTATAACACCGAAAAAGTCATATGTCAAGAGCAAATTTAAAATTTATGTCGTTTTGTGCAATTTGAATTATTGACAACAAATCTTTGGTGTGATATACTGTTAAAATCAAACAAAGGCATATTTTTGCTTTGAGGAGATGAATTTTATGTATAACTACTCGTACAAAGATGTTTTGGAGTTTATAAATGATGAGGACGTAAAATTTATACGTCTCGCTTTCTGCGATATTTACGGCAATCAAAAAAACGTTTCTATTATGCCCGATTCGCTTACAAGAGCGTTTGAGGACGGCATTTCATTTGACGCTTCGGCAGTTCTCGGCTTTGACTGCAGAGTAAAATCCGACCTTTTGCTGTTTCCCATTCCGTCAACAATAAATATTTTGCCGTGGCGGCCGTCGCAGGGCAAGGTTGTAAGAATGTTCTGCGATATTAAATATCCCGACGGAACACCGTTTGAAAACGATTCGAGGTTTATTCTTAAAAAAGCGGTTCAATTTGCAAAGGAAAAAGGAATAAATGTGAATTTCGGCTCGGAATTTGAGTTTTACCTCTTCAAAACCGATGATGACGGCTATCCTACCGGTATACCGTTTGACAACGCCGGCTATATGGACGTTGCGCCCGAGGATAAGGGAGAAAATATAAGACGTGAAATTTGCCTAACGCTTCTTGAAATGGGAATTTTGCCCGAAAGCTCGCACCACGAGGAAGGTCCCGGACAAAACGAAATTGATTTCCGTTACAGCGACGCAATATCGGCAGCCGATAACGCAATGAATTTTATTACCGTAGTAAAAGCGGCGGCGGCTCACAACGGACTTTATGCATCGTTTATGCCCAAGCCCATAAAAGGCAAAAGCGGCAGCGGTATGCACATAAACATTTCAATTAAATGTGACGACAAAAAAGATAAGACAGAGGCGTTTATGGCGGGTATTATGGAGCATATCCGAGAAATTACAATGTTCTTAAATCCGTGCGACTCATCATATGAACGCTTCGGCGAACAAAAAGCGCCAAAATATATAACATGGTCGCCCGAAAACCGTTCGCAGCTTATCAGAATACCTGCCGCAAAAGGCGATTTTACCAGAATTGAGCTGCGCTCTCCCGACCCTATGGCAAATCCGTATCTTGCATATGCGCTTATTATCTATGCAGGAATTGACGGTATTGAAAACCATATGCAGCCGCCCTATCCCGCAAATATGAACCTTTATAAAGCAGACAGCACAGTCCTTAAAAATTACCGCACTCTTCCGTTAAATTTTGATGAGGCTTATAACGAAGCAAAAAACAGCGCTTTTGTGGCAAAATATCTTCCCGAAGGCTTTGCAGATTATTTTGCACAGTCGCATATAAAATAAATTTATAAAAGAGGCAAATATGAAACCTGCAAAAGAAAAATTAAGGGTAATTGTCGTTTCAAGTTCGGACAAGGCGTTTGATTATATTGCAAATCTTCTTCCACCGAGCGATTTTTCGCCTGTAATACGGGCAAAAAGCGCAGGCGAGGCAAAGCGAATTCTTTCCGAAACGGAAATGGATATTTTAATAATAAATACCCCTCTTTCCGACGATTTCGGAATAATGTTGTCGCTGGAAATGTCCGAAACCAATATGGGAATTTTGCTTATGGTGAAAAACGATGTGTTTTCACAAGTTGCCTACAAGGTGGAGGAAAACGGTATTTTCACGCTTTCAAAGCCTTTGTCGGCGCAGTATTTTTACAGCGCCGTAAAGCTTGTATCGGCATACAACAGAAAACTGAAAAAAATGGAAGAAAAAACAAAATCGCTTAAGGAAAAAATGGCGGATATCCGAATTGTAAACCGTGCAAAATGGCTGTTGATGGAAAAGCTTAATTTAAAAGAAACTGATGCGCATTATTATATTGAAAAACAGGCTATGAATTTGCGTATTCCGCGGCGCGAGGTTGCGCAAAATATTATACGAACATACGAAAGCTAAAAAAAGACTTGTTCATATGAACAAGTCTTTTTTATTTTATTAAATGCCTATATCGTCCGACTGGACAATAGGCGTTACGACCTCAATGTCGTTGTAAACCTTCATACCGGTACCTGCGGGAATAAGCTTACCGATAATAACGTTTTCTTTAAGACCGATAAGCGGATCTTTTTTACCCTTGATAGCTGCTTCGGTAAGAACTCTTGTTGTTTCCTGGAATGAAGCCGCCGATAAGAAGGAGTCGGTTGCAAGCGCGGTTTTTGTAATACCCAAAAGCACCTGCTTAACAGTAGGCGGAACGCCGCCTTTTTCTTCAACTTCAGCTTTTTTATCAAGATATTCGCCCTTGTCAACAAGCGAGCCGAGGATAAAATCTGTATCGCCCGGGTCCTCAATCTTAACCTTGTGCATCATCTGACGTACAATAACTTCAATGTGCTTATCGTTAATATCGATACCCTGCAATCTGTAAACCCTCTGAACCTCCTGGATAAGATACTGCTGAACAGCGTCTGCTCCTTTTTCGGGAATTTTAAGCAAATCCTGCGGATAAATTGAACCTTCTGTCAGCTCATCTCCTGCCGCAAGAACCTGACCGTTGGTAATTTTTATTCTTGAGCCGTAAGGTATAAGATATGTTACACTCTCGCCGGTTTCCTGATTTGTAATAACAACCTCACGTTTTGTCTTTTCTTCAACAATCTGCGCAACGCCTGCAAGTTCAGTAAGAATTGCAAGACCTTTCGGCCTTCTTGCCTCGAAAAGCTCCTCAACTCTGGGAAGACCCTGGGTAATATCGTCACCTGCGATACCGCCCGAGTGGAACGTTCTCATTGTAAGCTGAGTACCCGGCTCACCAATAGACTGTGCAGCAATAATACCAACTGCCTCGCCGACATTAACAAGCTTGCCGGACGAAAGGTTTGAACCGTAGCATTTTGCGCATACGCCGATTTTTGACGAGCAGGTAAGAATTGAACGGATTTTTGCTTCGGTAACGCCTGCTTTTGCAACCTTATCGGCAATTCTCTCGTCCATAAGCTCGTTTCGTCTAACCAGAACCTCGCCTGTTTCGGGATGAATAATATCCTCGGCACAGGTTCTGCCAACCAATCTGTCTTTAAATCCTTCGATTATTTCGTTGCCGTCCTTGATATCCTTAACAACAAGATAATCTTCAGTGCCGCAGTCGTCCTCACGAATGATAACGTCCTGCGAAACGTCAACAAGACGTCTTGTAAGATAACCCGAGTCAGCGGTACGAAGCGCGGTATCGGTAAGACCTTTACGCGCACCGTGCGACGAAATGAAGTATTCCTGAACGTTAAGACCTTCACGGAAGTTAGCCTTGATAGGAACTTCGATAGTTCTGCCCTGTGTATCTGCCATAAGACCACGCATACCTGCGAGCTGTCTTATCTGGTCGATACTACCGCGGGCTCCGGATTTAGCCATCATATATATGGGGTTGAACTCATCAAGATTGTCAACCAGAGCGTTTGTTACATCGTCAACAGTTTTGCTCCAAGTCTGAACAAGCGCGTCGTGACGTTCATCATCTGACAAAAGACCTCGTTTGAAGAGTTTTGTTATTTTTTCGATTTCCTTCTCGGCGTTGTCAAGAAGCTCTGCTTTTGCGGCAGGAATTTCCATATCCGACACCGAAATTGTAATAGCTCCCTTTGTGGAGTATTTAAAGCCGAGGGCTTTAATTCTGTCAAGCACACTTGCGGTTTCGGTAACATCATGCACCGCAATGCATTTATCAACAATTTTTCCGAGCATTTTTTTGTCAACAATAAACGAAATTTCAAGAACAAATTTATTCTCCGGCTTGCTTCTGTCAACAAATCCCAAATCCTGCGGAATATTTTCGTTAAATATAAGTCTGCCGACGGTAGCGTCGATTATACTTTCCTCCATTTTGCCGTCAATTTCTTTTGAAACGACAACTTTAATCGGAGCGTGAAGTCCAACCGCACCTTCGTCATAAGCCATAATAGCCTCGTTGTAGCTTGAAAAAGCTTTGCCCTCTCCTACTTCGCCGGCAAAACAGCCTTCTTCGGTAAATTGAGCTTCTTTTTTGCCTTGCGCCTTAAGCTCGGCGTTAACCTTTATGAGAGCTCTGCCCGTTTCGGAATCGGTAAGATAAGTAACCTTATCGCCTACTTTAAAATCAGAATCGCCACTGTCGGTGATTTTAACCTTTTTAGGCTTTGTTATTGTAAGGTAGTAGCTTCCGAGTACCATATCCTGTGTAGGAACGGTAACAGGCTTTCCGTCTTGAGGTTTAAGAAGGTTATTTGCAGAAAGCATAAGGAAGCGTGCCTCTGCCTGCGCTTCAGGCGACAAAGGAACGTGAACCGCCATCTGGTCACCGTCAAAGTCCGCGTTAAACGCACTGCATACCAAAGGATGAAGCTTTAAAGCTCTGCCCTCAACCAAAATCGGCTCAAACGCCTGAATACCAAGTCTGTGCAGTGTAGGCGCACGGTTTAAAAGAACAGGATGATCCTTTATAACGTCTTCAAGCATATCCCAAACCTCGGGACGCACTCTTTCAACCATTCTTTTTGCACTTTTTATGTTATGGCAGAAACCGTCGCCGACAAGCTTTTTCATTACAAACGGCTTGAACAGCTCAAGCGCCATTTCTTTAGGAAGACCGCACTGATAAATTTTAAGTTCAGGCCCTACAACGATAACCGAACGTCCCGAATAGTCAACACGTTTTCCGAGAAGATTTTGTCTGAAACGACCCTGTTTACCTTTTAAGAGGTCGGAAAGCGACTTAAGCGGTCTGTTTCCCGGTCCCGTAACAGGTCTGCCGCGTCTGCCGTTATCGATAAGTGCGTCAACAGCCTCCTGCAGCATTCTCTTTTCGTTTCTTACAATTATTTCGGGAGCGTCAAGCTCAAGTAGCCTTTTAAGACGGTTGTTACGGTTGATAACACGTCTGTATAAATCGTTCAAATCACTTGTTGCAAATCTGCCGCCGTCCAGCTGCACCATAGGACGCAAATCAGGCGGAATAACCGGCACTGCGTCCATAATCATCCATTCGGGCTTATTTCCCGAAATTCTGAACGCTTCAACAACCTCCAACCTTTTTGCAACTCTGATTTTTTTCTGTCCCTGTGACTCATCAAGCTCATTTTTAAGCTCAACCGAAAGCTTTTCAAGGTCTATTGCGCAAAGAAGCTTTTTGATTGCTTCCGCGCCCATAGCTGCTTCAAACTTATCTTTGCCGTATTTTTCAACAGTATCGCGGTATTCTTTTTCGCTCAAAACCTGCTTTTCAACAAGGTTTGTTTTACCCGGATTTATTACCACATACGATGCAAAATACAAAATTTTCTCAAGGTTTCTCGGCGACATATCGAGTATCAAGCCCATTCTTGACGGAATACCCTTAAAGTACCAAATGTGCGAAACAGGCGCAGCAAGCTCAATGTGGCCCATTCGTTCACGTCTTACCTTTGAGCGCGTAACCTCAACGCCGCAGCGGTCGCAGACAATACCTTTGTATCTTATTCTTTTATATTTTCCGCAATAGCACTCCCAGTCCTTCTGCGGTCCGAAAATTCTTTCACAGTAAAGTCCGTCGCGCTCGGGTTTCAAAGTTCTGTAGTTAATTGTTTCAGGCTTTTTAACCTCGCCGTGCGACCACTCTCTGATTTTCTCCGGAGATGCCAAACCGATTCTTATTGCTTCAAACTCATTGTTCGCGTCATCATCAGTGTGCGCTGTATGATTTTCAATATTACACAAATCAGTCACTCCCCTTTCTTAAAACAAATCGTCGTCATCATTGTCGACGTCCAAATCAACGCCGCTGTCCAAATTGTCTATATTGTCAATATCGTCCAAATCCAGAAGATCCAAAACGTCATCACTGCCGCCCTTGGGCATTGATTTCAACAGATTTTCCGTTATGTCCAAATCTTCTTCATCTGGTTCTTCGTCCTCGTCAAACAAAGGCTCGTCAATATCGTCAATCATCATATCGATATCTTTATCCTCGTCACTGCCGCCTTCAATAGAATCAATAATATCGTCATCATCGGCAATGGGTATAAGCTTCATATTGCTTGAATCATCATCGTCAACCGATTCTTTAAGCTCAATTTCGTTGTCATCGCCGTCCAGCAGCTTAACATCAAGCGATAAACTCTGAAGCTCTTTTATAAGCACCTTGAACGATTCGGGAATTCCCGGTTTCGGAACATTTTCGCCCTTTACAATACTTTCGTAGGTCTTTACACGGCCGACAATATCGTCCGACTTAACAGTAAGAATTTCCTGAAGCGTGTACGCCGAGCCGTAAGCCTCGAGCGCCCAAACCTCCATCTCACCGAATCTCTGACCGCCGAACTGAGCTTTACCGCCGAGCGGCTGCTGAGTAACAAGCGAATACGGTCCTGTGCTTCGTGCGTGAATTTTATCATCAACAAGGTGATGCAGTTTAAGATAATACATATAACCTACGGTTACCGGATTATCAAAAGGCATACCGGTTCTTCCGTCATAAAGAATGGTTTTACCGGTCTTGCTCATACCCGCCTTTTCGAGGGTATCCATAATTTCTTCCTCGGTTGCACCGTCAAATACCGGAGTTGCAATTTTCCAGCCGAGAGCCTTTGCGGCATAGCCGAGATGCACCTCAAGCACCTGTCCGATGTTCATTCGGGAAGGTACGCCGAGCGGATTTAACACAATCTGCAACGGTGTTCCGTCAGGAAGAAAAGGCATATCCTCTTCGGGGAGTATCCGCGATACAACACCCTTATTACCATGGCGGCCCGCCATTTTATCGCCGACCGAGATTTTTCTCTTTTGCGCAATATAGCATCTTACAACCTGGTTTACTCCCGGGGGAAGCTCGTCGCCGTTTTCGCGCGTAAATACCTTAACGTCTACAATTATACCACTTTCTCCGTGCGGAACACGAAGCGAGGTATCTCTAACCTCTCTTGCTTTTTCACCGAAGATTGCGCGAAGCAGTCTTTCCTCTGCCGAAAGCTCGGTTTCGCCTTTTGGAGTAACCTTACCTACAAGAATATCGCCCGATCTTACTTCGGCGCCTATTCTTACAATACCTCTTTCGTCCAAATCCTTCAATGCGTCCTCGCCGACATTTGGAATATCACGCGTGATTTCCTCGGGTCCGAGCTTGGTATCTCTGGATTCCGACTCGTATTCTTCTATATGAATTGACGTAAATACGTCCTCTTTAACCAAACGCTCATTGATAAGAACCGCGTCCTCGTAGTTGTAACCTTCCCACGTCATAAATCCGATGAGAACGTTTCTGCCGAGGCTCAGTTCGCCCTGATTGGTGCTGGGACCGTCGGCAAGTACGGTTGCTTCGTGCTCGGCCGTTTCTTTATACACGCGTTGACCGACC
>JALEIO010000049.1 GCA_022769845.1 Oscillospiraceae bacterium | reverse complement strand
GAATATTACCGAGAGCTTAAGGGTATGAAATATATTACGGTTCCGAAGAAGGATTATTTGAAAATTACCGGTGCTGACCTTCCGGGAAAAAAATGTTTTGAATATCAGCTTTTATATGACAGAATGTTAAACAGAAGAATTGACAACAGTAAAATTCTTGCTGTAACAGGATATAAGCAAACTGATTTTATCTCATTAAAGGATGGGCTTGCAAGAGAATTATCCGGTTTGCCCGAGGTGCTTCCTTGGGACGGCAGAGATGACCTTAATAAAAGAATGGACGACTATCTTATAAACTTTAGATAAGATTAATAATTTTAATAATCCGGCATTTTGAAATTAAAGAGAGGTTTAACCGAGAAACATTAACAGTGCGATTTTGGGCTGCGCATTTTATACAGAATTTTATATTTACGCTTTACAGAATATCAGTATTAAGATTTTTGCTGATAAAGGACAAAAAAACGAAAACAGGACATTTTTTAAAAATGGTTTTCTGTTATAATTACTTATATAAAAAAGCCTTAAGGAGGAAACTGTATATGTTTTTAAAGATGAAAGGTTTTTCGTCTGTTGTTCTTGCGGCAATAATTTGCGTATTGTGCCCTCCCAGAAAAAATAGACAGTGAAAAGCTACAAAAAACGGAATGAATCGTAGTAATTCTTTCATTTTCGTAGAAGTGGTCGCATTTATTCCACGGTTTGCTTACGGGCGGAAATACCGCGATTTTTCCAAGCATAATAGCTGCTCCGAGAAATTTCGAACAAGCGGCATAATTTATCTACAGAGACCTCAGAACAGTGAGCATCAACAAAGCGATACTTATCCTCTATAGTTTTGAAAATATGCCTACGGATTTTTTTAGGACATCAATGACCTCGTCTTTCTCGGAAAGCTGCTTGCGAAGAGCGCGTATTTCAGCTTCAAGCTCACGCTGACGTTTGTCATTACGGTTTTGCCTGTCGGTTGCGCCGGCTTTGAATGCCTCGTCATAACGAGACGGTATTGTTCCTTTTTTGATTGACATAAAAATTCCTCCCGTGATTTTGGATTTGTTTTTGTCCATTCCATTATATCACACTTTTTTCTGTCTATCAAATTTGGGAAGGGGGTAAGAGAAACAACGAGTTTAAAATCATACTTTAATATGCTTATAACCGGTTAAAAAATATTATTGAATATTATAAAGCGGCGGCAGCAAAACGTTGCCGCCGTAAAAATATATTCTTATTATTATTCTGCGGTTTTACCCAATTCCAGTATCATAGCATCGCACGCAGGAACGGTAATTTTATTTTTCTCCGTCTTACCTTTGTATACGTGAGTGATTTTCCAATCCGATTTGACAGAAATTTCGGTTGTAATATCAACCTTTGAGTAATTTATTATTACTGCATAGCGCGATGTATCATCTATGATATGCTCCGTTGCGCATACCATATCAGCCGTAATGTTTAACACTCGTTTATCATTTTTTTCGTTTTTCAGGCATTTATACCATTGCGAAAAATTTTGTGCAGATTCGGAATTGAATACACAGTTTTGTTTGCCGAGAAATTTTTCGACAGGCATTGTGCTTGCATATATGTATCCTTTTCCGTAATTGTTTCTAACATATACTGCCCGTCCGTCATCTGATTTTGCAATAATTTTTGATGAAACGTTTTCGGGAATATACTTAAAATCAGGCTTTACAGTAAGTTTGGTATCGTTTATAAAAATTGTTTCGGACACATCCGAACCCTCGCGATAGGCTATGTCCATTCCGGATAGTTTGTCAAACCATCTAAATTGTGCACTGCCTATTGATAAATAAAGCGTTGCGCCTTCTTTTACGCGCTCGAGAAGCTCAACAAAACGGTGACGCGTTATTGCACGGGTTGTGTCGATTGACGGCATCAAATATATGTCGGATTCCGGTAATGGCGAATCGGCGTGCGCAAATTTTAAATCAATGCCTGCTTGTTTTGCAAGACAATAAGCCGAACGCAGCGTATTAACATATTCATCTCCGCATATTTTGGGAATTATACATACGGCATCGGTTATTGCCGGCGGAAGTTCTTTAAACGGAAGTTTATTTACGGTTTCATTGAACTTTATATTCTCATTAACAATGGGTTTGGCATTTCCGCATTTGTCAAAAAATCCGTATTCACTTCCGATATTGTTGAAGTCATACGGTGCGTATTCAATATCGTCCTGATCAAATGCACACCACCACATAACACCAAGGCAATCGTGTGCCCACGCAGCGTACAGCAGGCAACGGTAAAAGTCAGCTTCTGATTCCCTGCTACATGTTGTATAACCGATAGAACCAACCTCTTGGATAAATGTCGGAATATTGGCAATATCACTGTATAATCTGCACTTGAATGGTCCCTCAAGTATGGGGCGCATAGAAATGAGGGGATCTTTGAACCAGGGACAAAATGTATACGGATGCGTCGTGTTTATGTCAAGGGATTCACCCAGTTCCGCCGCATTAAATGCACCCGATGCAATAGGTACCGAGTCATATCCTGATATTACGGGGTGATCAGGGTCGGCAAGTCTTATTGTGTTTGCTATAACTGTTTGCCATACGTAAGATGTGTCACTGTTTTCAAAACCGTTGTACGGAGTAAAACCGCAGCATTCGTTTCCCAAATCCCACCCTGCTATTGCGGGATATTTTTTCATTCTTGTCACAAAATATTTAATGAATCTTATTTCCCATTTAACCAATGTAGGGTCGCTTATCGGATTTTTGTCCGAAAAAGCCGGCGGTGCATAGTAGCGTCCGCTCATATGGCCTGTAATCAGTCCGACGATGAGCTTTAAATTAAATTTCTCGGCAATCCTGCACATAACTTCAAATTTTTCGCAGGCTTCTTCGCTCACGCCGGCTCTGCCGGCATCAGTATCCGGAAAAGGTTCTTCGCCGAGTCGATACTCAATTACCCCAAAATTATCACGCATTGCTTTGATTGGCTGAAAAACAGTCCAAATGGGAAATACCCGCAGTATTGTCACGCCGGCTTTTGAGAGCTTTTCAAAATCTTCTTCTATAATGCGCTCGTCAAAGTTTTCCCACATATTTATTGCGTTTTTTGATTCCCAGTAATTTATACCGGTAAATAATTTTCCGTTGTCAAAAAATTTTTTCATTGTACTGCTCCTTGTAAGTTTTTGAATTAGCAACAAATTATTGCTTTTATGTTTTCGCCGATTGCATTCAATGTGTCGTCACTGTTAAAAAAGAGTCTGTCGCCCTTTTTAACGTTAATTTTGTTTATAACGCCGCTTCCTTCGGTTATAATAACAACACCGTTTTTTCTCGAAGGAGTAAATGAACCGCCGTTTTCGATGCAATGAATGCTGAATTTATCGGTAGTTTTTTTCCCGATTATTTCATATGAACCTTCTCCGATTTTGGAAGGAGTGTGCTTATATTGATTAAGTATGTTATCAAAACTTGAGCCGATGTAATTAAACATATTGAGCATATTATCAAATCCTATGCCGCCGTGAAGTTTTACATCAGCAATTGTTTTGCCGGACGGCGTCTTTTTTTCGACAACACCCATTAAATCGGACGGCTCCTGAACTTCTATCATAAAGCATCCTTCACCGATTGCGTGCGGAACTCCGCCGGCAACAAAAATACAGTCGCCGCTCTTAACAGGTATTTTGTGAAGCATTGAAAGCATCAATTCGGTGTTTTGACTATATACTGCCGATGTCCATTTGTCCTTTGTGATTCCTTCTTTGAAACCCAAATATACGTGAGCACTCTGTGCACACTCCAAAAAGTACCAGCACTCGGTTTTTCCGAATTTTGAATGAAAATATTTTTCTGCAAAGTCAACAGTGGGGTGGACTTGAATTACAAGTCGTTCGGCTGAATCGAGAAGTTTAACCAAACATTTCATCTCACCGTCTGTAATATCTTTTACCGATTGCCCGTCAACGGTGGTGCCGATTCCCTCTGTAATGCTTTCTCTGCCGGGGTTAAACGCCGATACTACAGAAGCTGTCCAATCTTCGGGAAAGTATCCGTCCGAGCATTCTGTCCGCCCGTAAAATTTATCGATGTGTTTTCCGCCGAGATATGTTCTGTATACGCGGTTTTCTTTTAATTTGTATAACATTATCGCTGCTCCTTTATTTTTTCATAAACGGGGATTTTATCGGTTTTTACGTCAAACCAACCTGATTCGACAGGCTCTTTTGTCCAATAATCAATCCAATTTCCTTGCGGCAGATATACCTTTCTTTCGGTTTCACCGACCATAATAGGCGCAGCAATTATATCGTCGCAGAAAATATATTCGTCATCTATTCCGTATGTTTCACAGTCATCGGTGTAATCGGAAACAAGTGCCCTCACCGGCGGTTTTCCCGTTTCTTTGTAATCTTTAAATGCTTTTTTCAATATCGGAATTAAGGCTTTTCTTGTTCTGAACAGTTCTTTAACCTCATTTTCGCAGTCGAGGTCTTTCCACGGCACCTCCGGACAATACCAGGCATTTACAACGCACTGTACCGAAAACACAGTGGTTTGGAGACGGCGCAGAAATTCATCTTTGCTCTTTGCGTCACGCAGTTCGGGTGTCCACAGTATTCCCGAAAAACCTGAATTGACCGTTCCGCGTATGAAATCCCGGTGGTCATACAAGTCGCTGTACAACACAAAGGGGTAGGAGGAGGCGAGTGCACCGGCACTTCTTACTTCCGACAGAGTTTTATTTTCACCCAAAGCCTCGAGAATTGCCTGCATATACAATATGCCGAATAATTGGTGATATTGTTCTCCGTCCATACCCGACGGAAATTCGGCACAGTTCGGAAAACTCCAATGGCTGACATAATCACTGCTGTCGCATTCGTCAAGCTTAAATCCGTCTATACCGTGTTTGACAAGATAATTACTGTGATAATCGGCAAAGATTTTTCTTGCCTCTTTTGTTGCAAAATCGGGTACAATGCCTCTCCACACCTCAAATTCACCGCAATATGGCATTATTTCCTTATAAAACGGTGCTGCTGCCGAGGTAAATGCGTGTTCCCAAAGATTTATATGATAGTTTTTCTCACGAAGTTCTTTTATGAGATTATCGGGGTTTGGAAAACGCTCTTTGTCCCATATGTATGAGCAGGAATAACTGTTTGTCTGCCAACCGGGTTCCAAGCCGATAATTCCGACTTCGTAATCGTTTTGTCTGAAAAAGTCGGCAAGTTCCGAAACTTTATCCTGATTATAGTCCGCATATGCGCGGTACAAAACTTCAAATCCCCAATCGGGCACGTTGCAGCCGCCGCCTGAAAACATATTGTATTGAGATACAATATCCGTAATTGTGTCACCCTCGAATATGTATATATCAATTCCTTTTGCTGCGGGAATTTGTATCAGCATTGTGCTTGTTTCGGTTTGTTCCGCTATTTTGTATATCTCATCGGTGTTCAGACCTACTTTAGTCTTTCCGGCATCTTTTCTGTCCCTCTTTCGGTTGTAACCGCAATACGCTTCAATATATCTTGCAGTGTCAAAATACATTCCGTATCCTTTTGTGGTCACAAAAAACGGAACAGGCGCGTGAGAATCGCCTGTGTATGCCGCAGGATCCGAATTTGTCCTTAAACACAATTTTCGTCCTTTGTGGTTAAATCCCTTAAGCTGAAGCCCAAATCCGTAAATTTGCTCGTCTTTTTCTACGGGAAATTCAACAATACACCCGCGTGACTCAGTTCTGAATTTTATCTTACCCAAATCGTATTTTACGTCGCTTTCGGTGTAATTCAGATTTTTGCAGAACGCAGTCGGAACAATTTTTTCGGGCGTGCCGAATCTGATTTTTTTCATTGTTATTCTCCTTTCTGATGTTGCATTTTATTAGATGTTGCATTTTAATTGATAAGTTTTGAATGATCTCTGTATTGCTGAGGCGTTATTCCGATATGCTTTTTGAATATCGTTACAAAATAGGTTGTGCTGTTGAAACCGCACATCTCGGATATTTTTGAAATTTTTATATCCATACTCTGGAGCAAATATGTTGCGGTATTAATTCGGTATTCGGCTAAGTACGCATTGAAGCTTTTGCCGAATATTTTAGCAAATTTTCGTCCGGCATAAGCCGTAGTTATATTTAATTTTTCTGCCAGCATATTTATGTTAAAGTCGGGCTCGGAATATTTTTGTACAATCATCTTCTTTGCCAGTTCTTCAAAATCATCCGCAGAATCGTTGTTTAATGATGTTTCGGGTAAATCTTTATTTAATACGAATGACCTTATTATAGATATACCGTCTTGGAATATGTCACACTGTATGAGGTTGTTGAGTACCTCGAGAGCTTCGTCCGGCGTTTCGGTAAAGCTTGTTTTCTTTGAAATATACATAAACAAAGTCAGAAGCCATTCCTGGGCATTCGGAAGGTTTGACATAATAACATATTTGGAAAATTCAAAGATACAGTTGTCAATTTCGGTGTCGTTTTCTTCGTTTATGGCATCAATAAGTTTATCGGCTATTTGTGTGGGAAAACTTTCGGGTTTAGCCGTTTGTTGATCATAATTTTCCTGGAAAACAACAGATTTATATCCCTTGATAAATCTATAATTATCCAAATGAATCAGTGCATTGAAATTTTTAGGTATATCGCTTAACGTTTTCTCATATTCGCTTATCGCATAAGAAAGAGTTATGTTAAAGTGATTTTCAATAGTTTGACTTAACGTGCGAATTGCGTTTTGAAGTTTTTCGGTCAAATCCTGGCTATCCGAGCTTAAAACAAGTGCAATACCGTTTTGATTAAGACAAACACCCTTGCATCTTCCGATAGACGAAAAAATTTCTTCCGCAATATTGTTGATACCGTATTTTATAATCGCCACATCATCAAAACCGTTTTGAACTATCATTTTGTTATATCCGTCAACGGTTATCAATATTGCTATGCATCCGAATTCATTGTTAACGGTGAACGTTTTCCCGAAAAAAGCTAACTCGCGTTGTGTAACGGATGAGTTTGAAAAGAGTTTATATATAATCGACTGAATTTCAAGTTTTTCGGAATCGTGTTCCAAATCCGCAATTTTTCCGAGAAATTTTTTTGTTATTTTCTTTGAATTTTTCTCAAACAAAATAATAATGATTGAACAAATTGCTATAACCATCAGCGCAAAAAACACAATGAAACTGATTGTTTTGCTTGCGCCTTTCAGTAAATCCGAGTAACAGAACGTATAACTCTCTCGGGCTGAACTGCGAAATGTGGATTGAAGAAAACAGTCCGCTTTTGGCAACTATTGCGGTTAAAAGTATAATGAGCGTTCCGGCGTACGGCATAGTGTGCGAAAATACAGAGATTCAGCAGTGTATTATTCATCAAATACGCAATACAACAAAGTTTGTATCATACAAAGATATTAAAGCGCTGATGGCTGATTTAAAGAAAGTTTATGCAGCTGTTGATGAGCAGACAGCACTTGCGGCGCTTGACAGTTTCGATGAAAAATGGGGTTCCAAATACCCCAAAATTGCAATATCATGGCGATCAAACTGGGCAAATTTATCAACATATTTCAAATATCCGGAAGCCGTCAGAACGCTGATTTACACCACAAATACGATAGAGGGCTTTAATCGGCAGCTACGCAAGGTGACAAAAAACAAAAGCGTATTTCCGACGGATGACAGCCTTTT
>JALEIO010000090.1 GCA_022769845.1 Oscillospiraceae bacterium | reverse complement strand
TCATCAACAAACAGCGTCTTAACCGGCGGCATATAGCTTTCTAAAGCAACGTGCGTATCACCGCTTGCCGCAAAGACATTTATTGAACCAAACACAGATGCAGATAAAAGTGTTATAACAAGAAGTAAGCCTAATATTTTTTTACTTTTCAATTTTATCCACCCTTTCATTTTTTAAAAAATCTGTTTCTAAACCAAGAATAACACACTGTATACACCTTTACAATTCCACTTTTTTAACATTTGGTGTACTTTTTTATTTCACCGCACTTTTAAGCGGCAAGTCGGAGCTTTTAATATAATTTATCAAAATCTCTGCTATACGTTTTGCGCCGACAAAGTTATAATTCGTTTCGTACGCTTTAATTCATTTTTATACTGTTTATTTTTATAACTCCGCCAAGGCTTGTTTGGTCAAAAACAAAGCGGATTTTGCACGCGGATGTATCGGCTGAAATTTTATTTTCGCCTGCATTTATACCGTTTAGCTCCGCAATTTTTTGACTTTTGCCGTTAGAAATGCCGTAAACAGAAATTTTTGCATTTGCCTGCTCTTTTGCATTTATTATAATATCCGAAACCTTTACATACTCGCCGAAATCCACTTCAAAATATTCGCCCTCGCGGATTTCCGAAGCAAAATACGTTTCGTCACTGCCGTCAAACGCATAGTCCAAATCCCTATAGCCATAGCCGTCTTCGGCATACGGAAGAGAAGTGTAATAAAGCCTGTTGTCCGATACGTTTTCGGCATTTTGAATGTTTGTCAAATCATACCATCCGTTTACACATTCAGCGTCAATTCCCAGCTTGATATCAGGGTTTTCATCGTCCATATCGGAAAAAACTCCGAGATAAAGCCTTGCTGCGCCGGTTGTGTTTGAAAAAGAGAAGTTTTCGCAAATATATGAAATTTCTCCTGCACACCAATCTTTAGGATTAGAATTAAGGTTTATTTTTTCTGTAATTTCACCGTTTTCGTTTGCAAGCGCAAGCTTTAAGCCCGAGTTATTTTTATACCCTGCGTAAAGCTTTGCCGAACCGTCATTTTTTACAGTCATTGCAAAAAGTCCGTCGGTAAGCTTTTCGGGATATGTAATTTTTATCGGCTTAAACCAATACCCTGTTTTGTTTGCAATACGCCTTGACAAATCGGGAAACATATTGTAAAAATCTTCGGGATTCCAGTATCCGAGCGAAATATAGCTTACCGCACCCTCGCGGATTACCTTTTCGATATAGGTGGGAAGGTAGCCGAAATACTGCGAATATTTACCTTCTTTATACGTTTTGCCGTTATAAGTTCCTGCGGGATAAAAACTTTCGGGCTGCATAAACCACTCTGCAACCGCAAAATTTTTACCGTCAAACCCTTTAAGCTTCAGATGCTCTCCGCGACCGTCGGGATTAAGCGTACCGTCCACACGAACGCCGGTATTAAGCGTATCTGCGGCATAATTGAGCGAATCGGTATTTGATGTAAACATTGCCAGCGGAAGCTTGAAATCTTTAAACATATCTACCAATTTATGCAAATCCTCTTTGGTATAATTAGTCAAGCTGTTGTATTCGTTAAAAACATCGTTGTAAAAATGCCATTCGCCCCAGTTGCCGTAAACACGCATATCAACATAGGCTATGTTCTCGTTGCCGTTAAACCTTTCGGAAAAAGCGTCAAGAAAACGCTGCATTTTTTCCAGAAAAACAGTGTCGTTGTAATACGGTATCTTTATACTGTCAGTGCCGATTTTAAGCTCATAGTACTTTGCTCCGTACTTTTCAAAAAGCCACTCCGGTGTATTCTGATCATAATCCTTTGAATTATTGTATTTTATAGTAGCTCCTATTCCTATTCCCAGCATCATATTTTTACTTTTTAAAAGCTCAATATTTTGCTCGATTATGTCAAAATTATAAACGCCGTCCTCAGGCTCAAGAGCCGCCCAGCTGTAACGCGCATAAACAACGTTTGAAATTTTGGCGCCTTCTCCTTCCAAATTAAGCGTTGAAAAATCAAGCTTTGTGGTGTAATAGTTAAGCCCTTTATACGGATTTTTTAAAATTTCGCCGCTCTGCTTGGGGCGCACCGTTACGCTGTCATCCCCGCTTTTTTCAATAAGCCTTTGCAGCTCATACGCAGGGTCGCTCTGTGTAAAAACAGCATTTTGACTCAAATACTCGTCATAGCTTATTATTTTTCTTACCGAGCAAAGGTCGATGTAAAAATCAGGCGGCGCACTTGTGCTTGCCATTGTTTCAATGTACATTTCCGCACTGTAAATATTTTTCGGAACGGTAATACTCACCGTTTTGTCAACGCCCGCCCACTCGTTTGCCGAAATTTTCTTTACATAAAGGTCATCATATTTATTAAGCTTTGCAGAGATTTTATTTCCTTCCTTGTCAAACATTCTAAAGATAAGCTGAAAGTGTTCGCCATCCTGTGCAGTTAAAACATTATATCTTACGCGGTAATTGCCGCTTCCCGATTTTTTAAGATTTTCGATAATATCCTGCTTTATTGAATCACTGTCCCACCTTCTGTCGTAAACCTTGCAGGAATAATTTTTGTCCAAAACATAATCGCTGCTCCGCGCAATATCAGCCGCACCGCGGGCATTCCAGCCGTTAGTCACAAGGTTATCGTTTTCAAACGACGGGTCAATTATTATATCCTCGCCAAGATACCCTCCGTCAACGCTTTCGGTTTCGTACGCACCGGAGGCATTGAAAGAAATGGCACTGCAAAGCGGATAAAGCGTGCTTTTTTCAAAAATAAACGTTTTTATAAAATAGTTGTCGTCTATATTTTCGGGAATACTGCCGCTTATTAAAACATCATCACTGCCGCCTGCTTCAAGAATAATATCACCGCTTTTGAAAACCGCGTAAATCTTGTCCGAATTGATGGAATACACCGCAAGATAAGCGTTTACATCAACACTTTGCGTTCCTTTGTTTTCAAGAGCTGCGGAAAAATAAAAATTATCTCCGCGGTTTATTTTTCCCAAAATCAGGTTTTCGTCACTGTCGAGAAAACGGACATTCTGCACCTCAACCGTTTTGGCGGAGTCTGCAAAAATCTGCGCCGGCAGCAAAGAAGCTGTTAAAAGCACGGCAGCAAAAACACTTATTACTTTTTTAATCATAAGCACACCTCTTAAAACGAAGGCGTTTCAACGTTTGAAATTATGTGCATATTTTCAGTGCCGTCAATCAAAAACACCTGTATTTTGTCAGCTTGCAAAGCTTCTTCGCCGTTAAGCGTTACATTAAAATAATTTTCTCCGCTGCTTGTGTCAAGTGTAATTTTTTCAACCTTGAAATCAACAATGCTGTCGCCTGAAAATGCCGTTACAACAGCGTTAACATCACCGTCAGCTTTTGCAGGAACGGCAATATCAACCGATATTCCGCTCGCGTCTTTGCTTGCCGACGCACTTATTTCACCGGCATACTCCTTGCCGAGCAAAAGCCTTACATTCTCTGTTTTTTGACCGAATGCCGAGCTTGCCTTGTTAAATTCAAGATAATAGCTTTTGTTCTCAATGTCTACACTTACCGGAAAAGTAACGTGTATTTCTTTTGCGTCAGCGCCCTTGTCAGCGGTGCACTCATATGTGCCTTTTTCATCGGTTAATGTAAATTCGGGAAGCTCGCTTTTGTCAACATCGCTGTTGAATATAATTTTTGCTCCCTTTCCGTCGTCGTCTATCTCAAAACTATTTGTGTCAAACGGAGCCGGAACATACACCAAAATGTTATCATAGTAGTTGTAAAGCGTTTTACCCGTTCTGTTCTGCAAAAGAACCTTTGCAGCGCCGTCATTGCTCCACCAGTTTGCGCTCTGCGCAAATCCAAGCTTCAAATTAGCGGTAATTTCGTTTTTTTCATTAATGTAAAGCGCAGTCATATAAACGCCGTTTTCTCTTCTTTCAAACATCATTGTGATGTTGACATATCCGTTGTTTTCATCATTGTTTTGCACAAATGCAATTTCGCTTGTCTTTGAGTTCGGCGACTTTCCTGCCGCCTGCCATCCCGAAAGCGTTTCTTTGATTAAATCCGGTTTAGTAGCACCGCTGCTGGCAAAAAGAGTACCGTCCTCGCCTTTTCCGCCCGCCCTTATGCCAAAATGTAATGCCGAACGCTTTGTAAGGTCAAATTTATCGCCGTTAACCGCCTCTGCAAAGCTCGTGCCTGTCGCTTTTGCGTCAAATGAAACAACAATTTTATCTGAATCAATGTAATTATCGCTTGCCACCAGAGCAATCGAATTCCAGCTGTTAAGCTTAACCGCTTTATTGCCGTTTTCCTCTTCTACCGAATTTGAAGAATTAAGCGCCACAGCAATGGGATATTCGCTGTTTCCCTCAAAGTTATCATCTACAATAATTTTGCCCACCGGAGGCATAAATGATTTTAACTCTACCTGCTGAACGTATTCTCCCTCGGCAAAAACAAAATTTGTGCACGGCGAAGCAACAAGTGACGCCGCAAAAACCGCACAAAGTAATTTCTTAAAAGTTCTCATATTTCATACCCTCCTATCTGAAGATTATAACCGCAGAATATTCAGCCGGACAGCTTAAAGCAAGAACGGTATCTGCGCCCACGCCTGTTTTTAAATAGTCGTTAAGGTCACTGCGCGTAACGGGTGTGAGATATGTTTTTACACCGGAATTGAGCGCGTCGGTCTCAAATACATAGTAGTTGGGGCTTCGTCTTTTATGTGCAACCATTTTGCAATCGCTGAAAGTGCGTTTTGCAATATCGGCGCAAAGTGAATCGGGCATTAAGTAAATAAAGTTATTAGATGCGGCATAAGGCTTTCCGTACATCCACTTATTAGAGCCGCCGCTTGTTGCCGCGCTGCCGTCTACACCTATTTCATCAGTAAACGTAACCTTTTTAATCTTTGCGTCATAAGCCTTGTAAATTGCGCCTATTTCACCTCCGGAAGTAAGCATATAGGTGAACATATCACCCTTTGAATAGCCTTCAACACGCGAAATGTCATCAAGCTCAACTTCAACTTTTGTGTTCTTTAATAAATCCCAGCCGACGATGCAGTATTTTTCTTCGTCTCCGACAACTCGTTTTGTGATTTTGTCAAAGCACATTGCCGCAAGATTGTTTGACTGCATACCCGTTGCGTAGCTTTTGGTAAGTCCCACAACGACAAATTCGGTATTCGGCGTTTTAAGGTCGGTTGTATATGCCGAAACGTTTGGAATACTGTATCCCGAAGCAAAATCGGCAACCTTCATAACCGCATATTCCTTTTCATCGTCCTCGGGAAGGTCAACACGGTAGCCTAAAAATACCGTAACCGCACTGTCGTAAACAATGCCGTCTCCTGCCGATGTATAGAAATACTGTCCGTCACGGTGAATTGTTTTATTAGACGTTTTTCCTATCTGGTGAAGCGATTTTTCGTTCTCAACACCCTTGTTGTAAAAGGCGGTATCAATTTCGGTAATAAGATTTTCCTTTACCTTATATCGAATAAATTTGGAATGATAAACCTCATCTCCATTATCATCCAGAGTGTAAAGCGCCTTATAAGCGTCTGTGTTGTCCTTATATTTTGTGCCGTCTACCGTCACTTTTTCGTCAAAATCGTATTTTTCAACCTTTCCGTCTGTGGTGAAAATTTTAATCTGCGGTACGGGATTTTTCGATTTGTCGGTGTCAACTATAACCTCCATTATAAGCCCCTGATTAAACACCGAATCGCTGCTTACAAAGCCTGCAACCTCGTCTTGAAAATCAAAGGAAAGCTGATACTGACTGCCAAGCTTGATTTCATTAAGATAATCTTTTGCAGAATCGGCAACGGGATATTTTTCGCCGTTTGAATAAATATAAGCAAAACCGTTTGCATTTTCAATTTCGTCAATCGTTGCCTTTACGGTTTTGTCCGAAACAATAGCGTTTCCGATTTTTTTGTCGTCCGAAATAAGCACCGAAACAACATTTCCCTCTTTAATTGCCGAAAAATTGATTTCGTTGCCTTTTGTATCTTTTATAATAAATTTGCTGTCGCTTATTTCGTCATCAAGGCAAACGCTTTTTTGGTTGTCAAATTTATCAAAAATCTGTTTTGAATAGCCGTTTACAGTTGACGTATAAACCGTGGTGTAAGCGCATATATCAACAAAATCATACTTGCCGTCAAGGTTCGAGTCAATAAGCGTAATTTTTCCGTCTATGCTGCCCTGATAGTTTTCAAGTCCTTTGTTTGTAACCCTTTTGTTGTAAACAAGAACATATCCATCTGAAAGATTTACACTTTTTAACGAATCGTTTTTTGAATAGTAGAAAATGTTTCTGTCTGCAATATAAGTGCTGTCATCGTCCGAAACCGTAAGCACCTTGTTAGCGCCCTCCTCGATTTCCATATACAAAATCTCGTCTATGTAAGGCGCGTTGTCATAGTAGTAATATCGCACATTATAGCCGAAATAATCGTCATAAGCGGTGTTAAGATTTTTGTATTCCTTCGAGTTAATTTCAATTTTTTCGGGATTGTAATTGTTATCTCCCGAAATAGAGGTAATTGAATTTGCACTAACTCTGCCGTAATCGTCGTAAATTTCAAAAACTTCATTTAATACAGTGCCCGACTTTTCAGACTTTGTGTTGCCGTTATACGAATTTGTAACGAGAAGCTTTACCTCAAGGCAGTTGTATATCATAACGCACATCATACCGTAGGTAAGAGGAGTATCGTTTTCGATATTATCCAAGCCGTCGGTAATTTTGAGGTTTGCCGCCTCAATAATATATCCGTTTGGATATCCGCCGTAATTTTTCGCATATGCGTCATATCCGAGCACCGACACAAGCGTTTTTACCGCCTGTGCATAGGTTATAGTTCTGTCGGGATATGCTGCTGATGACGGCATATAACCGCAGTCGGTCAACATTGTCAAAACGCCGTCCTGATAATAATCCTTTGAAATGCCGCCGACAAGACCTGCCGCGCCTGCAAATTCCTCGTTTGTAACTGTCTGCGAAAGCTTTGCTTCAGTAAAGTTCACAATTTTAAGACTGTTTAAAACGTTCATTTCATAATGTCCCAAAACATTAACGTTTTCGGTATTTTCTGCCGCTTCGGTATTTTCAGCCGCCGCAGCCGCGCTTTCAGATGCCGCTTCTTCACTGCAAAAAGCCGAAATCGGCGATATAAGCATAGCAAATATGCACAGAAGCGAAACTAATTTGTTAAGAAATTTCATTTTCATTTTTATGCCCCCTCACCAATCAGCGTTAAAGCCTTGCTTATCATAACTGCTGCCTCCGCGCGTGTTGCGGTTGCATTGGGGTTCACAAACCCAAGATTGTCGCCATTTATAATTCCAAGCTTGTTTAAAGCCGACACTGCATAAATTGCATAAGATGAAATGTCACCCGCGTCCTTAAATTCAAGCTTTCCTATTTCAAGCTTATCGGTAAGGTCGGCGCGCTCTTTCTTTACAGCGTTAAATATCATAACCGCCGCGTCCTGACGGGTAATGTTCTCGCCGACACCAAAGGTGTTGTCGTCTTTTCCCGATATAAGGCCGATTGATTTTGCGCTGTTTATGTATTTTTCGTACCATTCGCCTGCTTTAACATCAGAAAATTCTGCATTCGCCGCTTTTTCATCCAAGGAAGTAAGCGCCGAAATAAGCTTTACAAACTGCTCGCGCGTAACGGTGTCGGAGGGAGCAAAGCTGTCTTTGGAAACGCCGTCCAAAGAGCCGTTGTTGTAAAGCGCCATAATATGCTCCTTCGCCCAGTCAAAGCCGTCTAAATCGTGAAAAATTTCTTCTTTTACTATTGAAATATCCTCATCTGCCGGTGTGGGCAAAAACGGCACTGTGGCACCTGTTTTTCCGCCGCCTCCCGAACCCTTGCCAGAAGAGGTGCTGTTTGCAATTTGCTCTGCGGTTTTTTCATCATTTATCCAGCCTTCGTATTTTGTTTTGAAGGTTGCAAAATCTGTGTATTCGTGCCTGTTTGTAATCGCCTTTGAATCAACATTGTAGGTGTTTGTAATCAGGTTGTAATCAGAAAAGTCAATTTTAAAATAATCGGTGTTGTAAGTTTCTATAAACGGTTTTATTTCCGTAAAATAAGTAATTGCGGTAAACTTATTATACACGGCTCTGTTGTAAATAAGCGAAGCAAAATCCTCTGTTGAAATATTTGCCGTTTTGTGCGCTGCCGCGTCTTTAAAAAGCGTCATTTTTTCTTCATCGCTCATTTTTGCAATTATATTCTCATAAACCGCGCCTTTTTGGGTATCGATGCTGTCATAAAATTCCAATACCAACTTTGAAAGAGTGTCTGCCGAAAGATTATTTATTGCAAAATTTATATAAGGAGCGATAAAATCGGGTGCAAAATCGCCTATTTTATCCGCTTTTGAAAGCGTCAAAAGCTTTTGTGTAAGCGCGTCCTTTGAAACCGGTAAAAGCTCCTCACAAAGCTTATCTACAAGCGGCGAATTAAGAATAATTTTAAGTGCCGTTTTGTCGTTTACAACATTTTCCATAGAAGCTTTGCTCTGATTTTCTATCGCGTCGTTCCAGTTTTGAAGAATTGTTTCAATACTTGATGACGAATAAAAATCAACCTCCGCCTCGCCTTTTTCGCCGACAATGGGTTTTGCAAAAATTTTCTTCATTCCGGTATCGGCAATTTTAGGCAGCTTAAAGCTTGCGCTATATTTGCCGTTATTGTCTGTCTGAACGGCAAAAACGCCTTCAAGTCCATTTTCGTAATCTATATTTTCGCCGTCAAAATTAAAAATTTCTATAAGCACTTTGTCATTTTTTGCAAGATTTGACCCCGTAACCGTTATGATTTGCGTGTCCATATCCTCTTTTGCGCTGTCAACAGCCGCCGCAAATACACTCGAGCCGCCGCTTAAAACAAGCGCGCCGCAAAGAAATGCCGAAATTATTTTTTTCATCATATCACTCCTTATTTCCTACCAAACCTTCATTTCAGATATTTTCACAACTGCGTCTTTATTCTCGTCAATAACAATTCTAAGCTTTTCGCCCTTTGCCGTTCTGAATTTTATATTGGTTCCGGTTGACGAAATTGAAACGCCGTTTGAAACAGTTGTCCATTTTTCGTTGCGGAAAATCTGAACAGAATATTTAAGCTTAATGTTTTCCGCCGAAGTAATATATACCTGCGAAACGTTCTTTTCTTCGCCGAAGTCCACTTCGAGATAATTTCCCAAAACGCACTTGTTCGCCCAATATGTAGAAGCGTCGTTGTCACACGCATATTCAGGCTGTCTGAAGCCGTAGCCGTCATCGGCATAAAGCTCTTTTGCGCTGAAAAGCTTGTTGTGCGCTATATTTGAACTGTCACTTTTTGACATTGACGAAATATCGTACCAGTTGCCAATCATATTAGCTTTAATTCCAAGCTTTACATTCGGCTCGGTGTTTGCCTCGCGTGTAAATACGCCCAAAAGAAGCTTTTCGCCGCCTTCGGTGTTTTTAAACTCATACTCGCCCACGCAGTCGGTCATTTTGCCTGCTTCCCAATAAAGCGGGTCAAAACCGTCAAGCGTTACGGTATCGAGAATATTGTTGTTTTTATCTGCAAGCGCAAGCTTTACAACCGCTTTTTTCTCATATCCCGCAAAAAGCGGCGCAACACCATCGTTTTTAACCTTAAGCTTGAATATGCCCTTTGTTATATCCTTTGAATGTTCAATTTTTACGGGTTTATACCAGTAGCCCACATAATTTGCGGCTCTGTTATACATATCGGGCCACGTTTTATAGGCAGTTACCGCGTCCCAGTTTAAAAATGCAATGGACGAAATATGCCCCTCTCTTATCTGACGCTCAAAAAGCGTAGGCACAAAATCAAAATATGCCGCATACTTACCGCCGGGTAGGTATACCGTTGTGTACTGCTCAAACCACTCGCCGACAGCCATTGCCTTACCCTCAACAAGCTTCATATTTTTGTGCTTATCCATTTCGGCAGGCGATACCAAGCCGTCGCCGCGTATTCCTGCGCCGAAGGTTTCAAGCGCGTGCTTTGTAACATCCGGTTTTGCAACAAACGAAAGCGCGGGAAGGCGCATATCTTTAAACATATCTATATATGCAAAAAACTCCTCATTGGTTTTTTCCTTGTCAAGCTTTTCGCTTATCGGGAATCTGTAAAAATGCCACTCGCCCCAGTTACCGTAGTTACGCATATCGACATACGCTATTGTTTCGTTGTCGTTGTAACGTTCGGAAAACGCGTCTATCATATTCTGCATTTTCTCCCTGAAAATTGGGTCGTCGTAATCGGGAACTTTAAGAACGCAGCCGTTGCCTCTGTCTTCAAGAACATATTTGCAGCCTGCTTCAAAAACCCATTCGGGAGTATCCTGATTATAGTTTGTCGTAGAGTTGAAGTTTACGGTTGAGCCTATTCCGAGACCAAGCTGCAAGCCGTATTTTTTACACAGCTCAATGTTTTTGTCTATGATATCCCAGTTGTAAACACCCTCCTCGGGTTCCATATAGCACCACGAATATCTATGATACAAAATCGAGCCGATACCGCCGCCCCATTTTGCCGATTCCTCACCAAAGAGCTGTGTTCCGGGATATATAATAAGTCCCTTGTACGGGTTTATCAAAATTTCACGGTTTTCCGAAGGATAGTAGACATTAAGCTCGTCGTTTTTATACTTTTCCAAAAGCTCGTTGCTCTTTGCGTTTTTTTCACGCTCGGCTTTGTCCTTTTCTTCCTGGTCTGTAACCTTTTGTTCAATTACCGCGTAATAATCTTCTTCGTCCATAAGCTTTTGAAGCGAGCAGTCGTCAACGTAGTAATCTTGAACCTCGCACGTTTTTCCGGTGTTGGAGGTTGCCTCACAGTAGAAAGTAGCCTTTGACACCGACATTTCCCAGTTTAAATCCGCAATATAGTCAAACTCCGTCCAGCCGTCGTTTTTAACGTTCAAAATGCCGCCTTCCGTTTCTTCGGAATTAATCTTTTTGCTGTCCGAGGTGTTAATTTGAATTTTCACCGTCATATCGCACGGCTCATCTTTGGTTTTGACAAATCCTCTAAGACGATATTTTCCGGGGCCGTATTCGGTAAGAATCTGTGTTACGTCCTGTCCTATCGCAGCCCAGCCCGAAGGTCTTTTTGTAACAAGTCCGGAATACTTTCCCGAATGTGCGGTTTCATCTGACTGCACAATGGTACTTGACACTCTGTTTGTCCAGTCGCCCGAAATTACAAAATCGTTTTCAAACGAAGTGTTTGACAAAAGCTCATCTGAAAGATACATTCCGTCAATTATTTCGGAACTGTTTACAATTCTTTCAATCTCCGATGCGATGTAAATATCGGCAGTATTTGCCAAATCGTCATATTTAACCTGAAAGCCGAGCGATTTCACCGTCATATTAAGCGGAACATACAAATTACCGTTTTCAAAATACGCCGGCTGTTCGCTTTTTTTTGCTTCGCCGTTGACATAAAGCGTATCGCTTCCGTCCTCGGCGGTTGCAGAAACTGTATTGTTTGCAAAAACCGTTTTTCTGCCGCCGTTGTATTCAAAAACTTCTACTCCCATATCGCCGATTGATTTTGACGAAATCATATATGCGCCGTTTTTAGTGCATATGTCAAGAAAAGGCGCACTTTCGCCCTTAAACGTAAATACTCTTTCTTCCTCCGCGGCAAAAACGGCGGTTGAAAAAAGCGATGCAAATATACATATAACCGTCAAAAGCGAAATAAGTCTTTTTAACATAATTTACCTCCAATCGCTTAACCTTTTACCGCACCGATAACAATACCCTTCACAAAATATTTTTGTATAAACGGATAAAGCAAAAGTATCGGGCCTGTTGCAATAATCGCCATTGCAAGCTTTGCGCTTTCGGCAGGAAGGTCTGTGCTGGACAAAAGGTCTACGCTCGTGCCCGATACAAGCTCCTTCATAGCCGTTGCGTTGTTTAACATATTATAAAGATAATATTGCAGCGTATAAAGATTTTGGTCGCTGATAAAAAGCATACAGTTATACCATTCATTCCATATCGTAAGTCCCGTAAACAGCGCTATTGTTGCAATAACGGGCTTTGAGAGCGGAATAATGAGTTTTACAAAAATAAGAAAATCGTTTGCGCCGTCAACCTTTGCCGATTCCGATATTTCGTGCGGTATGCCGTTCATATAATTTCGAACTATAAGAATGTTGAATACCGAAAAAAGGTGCGGAATTATAAGCGAAATAAGGTTGTTTTTCATTCCCATTTTCATCATAAGCATATACCAGGGTGTAAGACCGCCCGAAAACAGTGTGGTAAAGTATATAAAATACGAAATTTTATTTCGCCACGGAAAATCCTTTCTCTGCAGAACATACGCCGTCATCGTTGTCAAAAACAGAGAAATAATTGTTCCGACAGCTGTAATTACAATGGTTACTGCATATGAGCTTATAATTCTCTGCGGATTTTCAAAAATAGTTTTGTAAGCGGCTACCGAAAAGAATTTCGGAATAAGCGAGTATCCGTGATTTACAATGTATGATTCGGAGGTGAAAGAACCTGAAAGCATCATTATAAACGGAACTACGCCCAAAACTGCAATAATTATTACAAATATGTATGAAAAAGCAATAAATACTCTGTATTCTATCGGCTTTTTATTAAACTTGTTGTTTTTCAATTTCTTCTCCCTCCTTTAGAATAATGCGCTGTCATCGTCTACTTTTTTAACTATTGCATTTGCAAGCATAATGAACACAAAGCACAGAACAGACTGATAAAAGCCGACTGCCGATGACATACCTATATCGTTTGAGAACAAAAGTGTTCTGAAGGTGAAGGTATCTATAACGTCTGTGTAATTGTATAAAAGTCCGTTGTTGCCGACAAGGCTGTAGAACATTGTAAGGTTACCGCGGAAAACTCTGCCCAGCGCAAGAAGAATAAGGGTTATCATAGTCGCACGCAGCGACGGAATTGTGATATGCCAAATTCTTTTCATAATACTTGCACCGTCTATTTCCGCCGCCTCGTAAATTGACGTGTCAATTCCCGTGATTGTTGCCATATATACAACCGAACCGTATCCGAGTCCCTTCCATACGTTTAAAATAACAAGTATAAAAGGCCAGTATTTAGGCTCTGTATAAACGTTTATCGGCTCAAGAGACAGTGATTTTAAAATCGAGTTTACCATACCGTAGTCATAACTGAAAAGGTTATACACAAACGCGCCTACAACAACCCACGATATAAAATATGGGAAGAAAATGCAGGTCTGCGCTGTTTTGCGCACCTTTTTGCTGCCTATCTCGGTTAAAAATATAGCCGCCGCAAGCTGCATAAAATTGCCGAGAAGGATAAATACAATGTTGTATAAAAACGTGTTTCGTGTAACGGTATATGCCTGACCGCTTTTAAAGAAAAATTCAAAGTTTTTAAGTCCTATCCACTCGCTCTTTAAAATTCCGAGCGCATAGTCGTATTTTTTAAATGCCAAAATTACACCGAACATCGGCAAATAATGAAAAATCAAAAAATACAGTATTGCAGGCAGCACCATAAGAAGAAGAACCTTGTTGTTGGACACCTCGTGCCAAAAACCGCCTCTTTTTAAAACTGCAGTATTTGTAGCATTAACCTTTTTCATTGCCTTACTTCACCTACTTTAATGTTTTCTGATATTCTTTATACTGTCTTAAAGTTTCTTCATAAACCTTGTCAATGCCTGCCTGTTTAAGCTTTTCTTCGTATGTTTTAAACGCCGCGTCAAGCTTTGAGCTCTCTACCATACCGTTGTATAACGGCCCGCCGTACTGCGATGCTGCCGATGCAATCGACGCCATTTCGGTTTTTACGTTTGTATCGTCAAATACAAAACCGTGAATATCGCTTTCTATTGTTTCTTCCTTCCAGCGGTTTAAAATTTCCGCTTTTTCGGGAATATCGGTTTTGTCGGTTCTAAGCATTACTTCGTTTTTCCAGCCCCAAACACAGCCCGGCTCATATCTTTGCTCTTTGGGAAGCTCGGAGTTGAGCGAAATGTAGCCGTTTTCGCCGTCCGCTTTCCAATGCTTGCCCTCAATGCCGTACCAGGTAAGGTCAAAGTATCTTTTGTCGTTTCTCAAAAGCTCAATAAACTGCAATGCTTTATCCGCATTTTTGGTTGCTCTGTTAAGCGCAAGACCGTTTGAAACGGACGAGTTAACAATTTTCTTTGCTCCCTTTGAAAAATCGCATATTTCAATTTTCCATTCAGGATGCGTTGCACGAAGCTTCTTTGCCATTGTAGACGCGGTTTCAAGATTTTTTACATATGTAGCGCATTTGCCGTTTTCAAACATATTGTCAGTGGTTTTGTTTGCCACAATATCAGCAGGGATTATTCCTTTTTCAACAAGCTCTCTTGTTTTGCGCACCTGATTTTTAAAATAATCTTCAAAATCTTTCTTTGTAAACTGTCCTGTTGAAATGTCATAATAAATTTCCGAACCCTTCGGCACTTCCAAGCGCTCTGTGCCATCTTTGTATCCGCCCCAGAACGAGCCTACCGCAACAACGTTTACAAGCGGAACAATGTTTTTGTCGTTTTTCGCAACGTTTTCAAGATATTTTTCGTAATCTTCAACAGTTTCTATTTTGTCCATACCGTATTTTTCTCTCAAATCGCCGCGGATAAGCGAAACATATGTACTGTATTCAGAAGCGGTATTTGGAACCATATACATTTTTCCGTTAACCTTAGCTTCGTTTTTGATTGTATCGGTTAAGGTTTCGTATGTTTTCGGAGCGTTTTTCTTAAGCATATCGTCGGTAATTTCCATAAAGCTGTTTTTCGCAGCCTGCTGATTATATTTAACCCAGTTTGCCGCAAAAACTATGTCAAAATCTTCGCCCGTTGAGAAAAGAAGCGAATATTTTTGCTGAAGGTCGCTGTAGTTGTAATATTCAACTTCAACCTCTGCGCCGATATCCTGTCTTAACATTTCGTTTAATTTGCCGTAAATTTCGTCATAAATCGCAGGCTTTTCACCCACAAGTATCATTTTAAGCTTTGTAATTTTGCCGTCTGTTTTTGCGCTGTCATTTCCGCAGCCTATGCACGATATGCACAGAAACGCTGCAAGAACCAAGCAAACAATTCTCTTTGTCATTTTCATAGTTAATCTTCCTTTCAAAAGATAATATTTTCATTCTAATAAAATTTTAACATATCCCGATTTTAGTGTAAAGTGGGTATTTCTCACATAAAGTGTAATATTGTGTAAAGTTCTCCAAAGTATTGACACAGCGCAAAAAAATGCATATAATCATATATATATTAAGGATAAATTTTATCTTTTTTGAAAGGAAACGGTATTTATGCGCCGCTTAAAAAATTCAAGCATTAAGCACAAGCTTTTTATATCGCAGATTTCCCTTATATCAGTTGCTTTTATTTCATTTTTCTTAATCTCGGTTTCGTACTTTATTGTAAAAACAAGAGACGACATACTGCGCAATATGAAATATTCTTCAAACATCACCTCATCAAACGTTTACAACTACATAAGCAGTATGGAAAACTGCGCTTACTACGCAAGCTACAACACAGATATTGCCGACATTTTATCGGATAAAAAAATTCCGAACGTTTTTGAACGTCAGGGCAATTACAAATATGTGCAAAATATCTTTACTCTTACGCTTACAAACTACAGCATACCGCTCTCGCTTACTCTTTATCCGAAAAATGAGGATTATATTCTTTTTGACAGCATATTTGTGGATAAAATAAAAAATGTGGAAAACACCGAATGGTTTAAGGATTTAAAATCCACAACGCCAAAGTTTTTTTATTTTACCGAAAACGACGGAGAGCAAAGAAAATTCTGCATTATCAACGCAATATACAATTCAGACAATTACGAAGATATTGTGGGATATATAAAGGTTTCGGCAGATATGGAAATTTTAAAAAAGGTGCTTTGCGACTCAACCATTCAAAATTCCGAAACAATTCTTTTGGATAAAAAAGGCGGCATAATCTGCTCCACATCAGACAAAAACTACTCCGGTGAGGTTCAGCAAGAACTTTTTGAGCTTACGGACGGAGATACAAAGTCGATAAAAATTGATAACAAAAGCTATTTCGCCGTAAAAGGCGTAACCAAAAACAGCCGATACAGCACCGTTACGGTTCAAAACGTAAACAACGCATACAAAGATACATATTTTATGTTTTTGATACTTTTTATTATTCTTACGTTTGTGGCGATAATTTCGTATGCGGTTGCGCATTATACAAGCCATTCGCTGATACGCTCGCTTGACACTCTTATCGGCGCAATGAAGAGAGCAAATTTCGGAGAGCTTAAGCAAATCAAAAATTACGAAAGCTCCAACACCGAAATAAACGAGGCGATAACCGCCTTTAACAATATGGTAACCAGCATTGACAGCCTTGTGGAATACAACAATAATTATTCCGAAACTTTAAAAAAATACGAATTTAACTTTTTGCAGATGCAGATAAAGCCGCATTTTTTGTATAATACGCTGGATATTATTCAGTATCTTGCAAAGGAAAATAAGCCGGACGA
>JALEIO010000037.1 GCA_022769845.1 Oscillospiraceae bacterium | reverse complement strand
GATTTTATAGGTCCCGTTAAGGCACTCGGCAATTTGAATATAAAACCGGAGGATATTACCGATGTTATCATTACACATTCGCATCATGACCATATTGAATGTGTAAACGAATATAAAAATGCAAAGATTTATATTCAGCGTGATGAATACGAAATGGGAAAACAGTATTTTGCGGACGGTATGAATGTTTGCCTGTTCGATGATGAAAAAGAAATTTGCCAAAACGTAAAAACGATAAAAATCGGCGGTCACTCAAAAGGCTCCTGCATTGTTGAAATTACCGGTAACGAAGAGAAATATATCATTGCTGGAGACGAATGCTATTTGTACGAATGCTTGAAAAAGAGAATACCTACAGGCTCATCATACTGCCCGGAAAAAAGCCGCAAATTTATTGAGAAATACGGCAACGGTGAATATACGGTTCTGCTGTGCCATGATATATAAGTGGAAATGTAAAGATAAGTAGCCGAAAATCTCATAAATCTGAAATATACGCAAATTTAGTCGTGTAAAATTTTTGAAAATAGATGATTTTCATTATTTTCGATAATTTCATCGATTTAGGAGACAGGCTCTAATACCGTATATGCCAAGAAGATGGAAAGACTTCTTTTTTGCATCCCCTAAATTCAAAATACACCCCCTTAATGAAATTCTATTAAAATATAACTTCTTTCACAAAAAGAGAAAGCACTGATTTAGTCGGTGCTTTCTCTTTTTAGATTATGTAAATAGTCTTGAATACTTGGCACGCGGAGCGTGTCGAGGGGTGCGGGTCTCCGTTGGAGACCTCTAAACACCGTAGGTGTTTAGAAGCACCGACCGAGCCGGCAGGCGAGACCAAGTCCTTCTGCCCCTGCCAAATAAGAACCGCAATTTTGATACAAAATTGCGGTTCTGTTTTTTTGCCCGGAAACACCGTAATATCTGTAATTTTGTAAAAAGAAAAGTTTCTGAGTGAGTCATCGGCAAATTAAAAAAGCTCATTTTTAGCCTTTTCATAAAAATTCCGTTCACTCCGAGACTTTTCTTCAAAAAATAATGCACCGCTTTTGCCTCTTTTTTAGGTCAAAAGCGGTGCATTGTGTTTGGTGAATTTTCTTAAAATTACTCTTTTACAACACTGATACGCTCACAAATGTGATTGCCCTTTTCAATTTCATCAACCATAGCGATTGCATAGTCTGCATAGCTGATTATGCTTTCACTCTTTGCGTTTAGTGTAAAATCGTCGCCTGCCAAAATGTATTTGCCTGTTTTTTCTCCGTCTGCCTGAAAATCTGCGGCGGGGCTTATATAAGTCCATTTAACATCTTTTACATTTCTCAAATAATTGAGTGCAGTCTGATGCACTGCCGCCAGCGGTTTGAAAGCGTCAGGAAAGTCCTTGCCGTCCGCAACGGTCAGAGTGCGTTCTTTATTTATATAAAGACTGCCTGCACCGCCGACTATAAGAAGTCTTGTGTCTGTTTCTCTTAACAATTCACAAAGTTTTTTAACTGCATTCGGAATAACGTCCAGCGTTTCGGGCGTCCAGGCACCGCAAGCGTCTACTACTGCATCAAAGCCCTTTAAATCCTCTTTTGTTAAGTTAAACAAATTCTTAATGATTGCTTTGTCTGCCGCGCTTTTATTTTCGCCGCGCACCACAGCCGTTACATCTAAGCCTCTGTCTACTGCTTCCTTTGTGATGAATTTTCCTGCTTTTCCGTTTGCACATATTACTGCTATTTTCATTTTAGTTACCTCCATAATATAAAAAATTTTACATCGAAAAAAACGCCGTCCGCTCGTCTTTTCCTCTCTGTGATTACAGTATAGCACCGCTTAAATAACCTGTAAAGTACGCACTTTTTTGTGCTGTAGTTACCTACCGGTGACTTTTGGACGGTTACCTGAAGGTGACTTTTACGTTGTTGTGCGATATATTGAAATTATACCAGAAGTTCTGACAGCACCAAACCGATGTCTGCGTCAATACATATTGACTGTCGCTCTATTTCATCAGGGGCTATAGCCATACCCAAGTTGATGCAGGCATAAACTGCATTTTCATTCTGAGCCGTCATCTGCCAAAACGGATATTTTATAATGCCGGGTGTATTCGCACCTACGCCCAATTCAAGAAAAAGAATGTTCAAATCCTTATGTCGGCGCACAAAATCTTCGTACTGTCCTGCCGCCTTATACCAGCCATCATCCTGAATAAAACTATCATCACAGCGCAGATTCATTGTCATAGGCGCACCACATATAGGGCATTTAGGTATAAGCTCCGACGGAATCTTCATATTCTTTTGTTCCGCTGCCATTTTGAGAACATCAGCCTCATTATCATAGGTTTTATTGTGGCAGGCATCAGAGCATTGCCATAACCCATAATCGCCTTGTGTATAAAACAGCCGCTTTTTATCAAAGCCGGCAAGCTGAAATTGATGGTCTACATTTGTTGTAAGCACAAAATAATCCTTATCTTTGACAAGCGTTAGTAAATCCTTATACGGTTTACCGATTTCAACATCATAGCGGTTTATAAGAATATGCCTTGACCACCAAGCCCAGTATTCTTCAAGTGTCTGATAGGGATAAAATCCTCCCGAATACATATCTGTAATGCCGTATTTTGCTTTAAAGTCCGAAAAATATCTGTCAAACCGTTCTCCCGAATATTGGAGTCCGGCAGATGCGGAAAGTCCGGCGCCCGCACCGATAAGGATTGCGTCGGCAGTTTCAACATTTTCTTTCAGACGATTTACATTATCCGAGTAATTTTGTGTATATTTCCTTGTCCCTGTCCTTAAAAACATTAAAAATCACCCTTTCTATACCTGAATTTTTCAAATATTTTGTGACTGTATCAACTGCAATTTCTGCCGCTGTTTCATCCGGAAAATGAAATTCTCCCGTCGAAATGCAGCAAAATGCGATTGATTTAATATTGTGTCCCTCTGCGGCTTTCAAACATTCAATATAGCAGGATTTGAGCATATCGCAGTCTTTCTCGGTTAATCTGCCGCAAATGACAGGACCTACCGTATGAATAATATAATCACAGGGCAGATTATATGCACCTGTGATTTTTGCCTGACCTGTCGGCTCTTTATACCCTTGTTCTTTCATCAGCCTGTTACATTCTGCACGAAGTTGAACGCCGGCATAGGTATGAATTGCATTATCAATACACCCATGACACGGAACAAAGCAGCCAAGCATAGCAGAGTTCGCCGCATTTACAATCGCCCCGCATTTTAAGGTTGTTATATCGCCCTGCCAAATACACAATCTGTCACGGACGGGAATGAGATTATTTGCATCTGTAATGCCTTTATTCTGTGTTTCTTCTTTGAGATATTCGTCTTGTATTCTCAAAAATTCCTCTGTAACAGGTTTCGGTTTGCGTATGTTCATCAGTGAACGCAATAATTGTTTTTGCTGTGCTGTTTCAAACGGAATATTGATATCCGCATACCGCACGGACTCTTTTATAAGATAATCAAGTAAGAAATATAATCTTTCATTTTGAGTCATATCATCAACCTCTTTTTTCGATGGCATTAAACGAGCATATTGTAGCGCAGTTGCCGCAATGCAGACAGTTAGTCTGATTTATTCTGACAGGCTGTATCGTTATATCAATACATTTCTGCGGACACACCGTCAAGCATTTACCGCAGCCGGTACATTTATCCATTACATAATATCCGTTTTTTTCATTAATCGCGCCGCCAAACACAAAACTCTGTCGTTCAATCGGCTTTTTGGAAAGGTCGAATAATTCCCCCGTACCCTTGAAAATTTGAAACACCGTTAATGCACTCTGTGATTTTTCATCAGGATAGATTTCGTTCATATACGGATTTTTTTGAAACAGCATCCCTAATCGGTGTGTTCCTATTTCACGAACACTTCCGCGAACCGATACGGAAATGCTGTGCATTGTATCATCGCCTTTCATTCCTGTAAGCGCCAAATATTCCTGCCTTTTTAATCTCTCATAAAAATTTTTACCTCTTGCAGTTAGAAAATATAAACCGTCGCTGTCATAGTCCATTATATCAATCACACACGTTACGGGTAAATTATTGTTATCAACAGTTGCAATGACTGTTGAATGTATATCCTCTTGTATTATTCTAAAAAAATCTGTTATCTGCATTGTGGCATACCTCCTGTTCATACCTTTATTATAAAACTGCTTGCTCGCTTTGTAAAGTACGCACAAATTTGTGTTATAGTTACCGCAAGGTAACTGTCTTGACAAAATACGCCTCACAGTATATAATTAAGTTATACAGAACAATAGGTATATTAGTTTCAAAAATATACTTACAGAAAGGACGACCGTATATGAAAAAAGATTTACCTGCATGCCCTGTGGAAACAACGCTTATGCTTATTTCAGACCGCTGGAAGGTGCTGATTATCCGTGACCTGTTGGAGGGCACAAGGCGTTTTGGTGAACTAAAAAAATCAGTCGGTAATATTTCTCAAAAGGTGCTGACCGCAAATCTTCGCTCAATGGAAGAAGCCGGACTTCTGACAAGAAAGGTTTATCCCGAAGTGCCGCCGAGGGTTGAATACACACTGACCGAAACGGGTTACAGCTTAAAGCCTATCCTTGACGCTATGGTTGTGTGGGGTACGGAATACAAGAAAAATTCTGTATAAATTATCCAATTATGTGAACAAGTTGCAGTTAATAGCAACTTGTTTAACTTTTACTATATCCCAACCTCAACACTCACACCATTCTTAAAGAAAACCGTACACATTTTATCATGCGACATTTCTATTTTTTCAACCAGCGTTATCCACAGGCTTTCGTCCCAGGTATCAATTAACTGCGGTTTATTTTCCAAGGTTTCAAGGAACAATCTGAGCTCGCATTCTTTATTTACCTTATCTTCTCTTTCGGCAGTTGCTTTGTTTAAGCGTTTTTCCTACGTTTCATACCTACATATATAAGGGCGTCTCTAAATCTATTTTACAGCAAAAAAAGTTTTGCAGTGATACTTTTCTTTGAGGACAAATGTACCGCTTGAAATCATTGTATTAAAATTGACCGTCAGTGCCAAAAAGAGAAAGCACCGATTTAGTCGGTGCTTTCTCTTTTTGTATACCGAAAACCACGCGATAGTCGCGTGGTTCAAAAGAGGTTAACCGATGAAGACAAATCCTCCAATATGTTACAATAAGTTTGACCTGCCAGTCGAAAATAAAAACATATTGGAGGATTTGTCTATGAAAAAGATAAGTATAAACTCTTTTGAGGGACGCCCTTGTTCGGTAACCATTTTAACAGCGCCGGCTTTGAATGTCTCATCATAACGAGGCGGTATTGTTCTTTTTTTGATTGACATAAAAATTCCTCCTGTGATTTTGGATTTGTTTTTGTCCATTCCATTATATCACACTTTTTTCTGTCTATCAAATCTGGGAAGGGGAAGGCGTGGAACCTGTAACGGCAAACAGACAGTTTCTCCGAGAATTTCGGATAAGCAGCCTTAGCAACATCGGTGTCGCCATAGTTCTTCTTATCACTTAAGGTAAGATGATTATATCACCAAGCTTAACCGTTTTAAATATCGGTACTAATAATATTTATAAATAAATTATCAATAACTATTGCATTTTTCTACAAATTATGTTATTATTAGATAATAGACGACATTTGTAGGAGAATGAGCTTTTATAATATGCTCTGCCGACGGAATAACACTTTCAGGCAAAAGGACTGCAAATTGATAGCGCTCCGGAGAAGCTCTCATCGGGTGCCGAAGGTGCAAGGCGGATTTTTTACGCTTAATCTCTCAGGCAAAAGGACGGAGTTTGTTTGCAGATTTTTAATGCAATTTTTCGGAGAGCTAACGTTATGTTTAGCTCTATTTTTTATTTAACGGGGGGAATTTATTATGAACAACTTTTTTGAAAATCTGGTCAGCATCAATGATGCAATTAACAGCCAAGTATGGGGCAAGGGACTTTACCTTCTGCTTGCAACGGGTTTGCTTATGACTATACTCAACAAAGCATTCCAGGTATCTCACTTAGGACACTGGATAAAGGAAACTATAGGAAGTCTGTTTAATAAAAATGTTTCCGGTCACACCAAAGGAAAATCAATTTCACAGTTTCAGGCACTTTGTACAGCTCTTGCCGCAACAATCGGTGTAGGAAATATCGCCGGTGTTGCAGCAGCTATCACTACAGGCGGACCGGGTGCGGTATTCTGGATGTGGGTTGCAGCATTTTTGGGTATGATGACAAACTACTCTGAAAATGTATTAGGTATTTTTTACCGCCGCAAAAACTCGGACGGCGAATGGTCCGGTGGTGCAATGTACTATCTCCATGACGGTCTCGGTTCAAAACGCGGCTGCAAAGGAATAGGAAAATTCCTTGCGGTGATTTTCTCCATATTCTGCATATTGGCTTCTTTCGGTATCGGAAATATGGGACAAGTAAACAAAATTGTTGTAAACTTCACTTCTGCGTTTGATATTTCCGCACTCAGCTCTAAAGTGCTCTATGACGACATTACATTGTACCATCTTGTAATAGGTCTTGCACTCGTTGCTTTGGCTGCACTAATAATCCTTGGCGGATTAAAACGTATTGCAAATTTTGCCGAAAAGGTTGTACCGTTTATGGTGGTTACGTTCGTTCTTGGAAGCATTGTGATAATCATTAAAAATGCAGGTATGATTATCCCTGCTTTAAAACAGATATTTGTTACGGCATTTACACCAAACGCAGCATGGGGCGGTGCAACAGGTATTACTATAAGCACGGTTATCACACAGGGCTGTAAACGCGGTGTATTCTCAAACGAAGCCGGTCTTGGTTCTTCTGTAATGGTTCACTCATCATCAAACGTAAAAGAACCTGTTCGTCAGGGTATGTGGGGTATATTTGAAGTTTTTTCAGACACCATGGTTGTGTGCACAATGACTGCGCTGGTTATTCTTACTTCGGGAGTTATAAACCTTGATAGCGGTGCTATATCATCCGGAATAACAGGCGATGCAACACTCGTTGCAAAAGCATTCTATACAGTGTATGGAGGATTAGGTGAGAAGTTTGTATCAATCGCAATTCTCCTTTTTGCATTCACTACTGTACTGGGCTGGTCACACTATGGCTCAATAGCTGTTGAATATCTCGGCGGAAAAACAGCCGTTAAAATTTATAAAGTTATATTTGTGCTGATGATAATCTCCGGAGCACTTTTGACATCTTCGCTTGCATGGGATATTTCAGATACATTCAACGGTCTTATGATGATTCCTAACCTTATAGGTGTTATCTGCCTTTCAGGACTTGTAATGAAGATTACGAAAAACTATGTCGACAGAAAAATACATAACCTCGATATAGAACCAATGTTATCCTACTTCCCGGATATTCAGAAGGAAGCCGAAAAAGAAATTAGAAAATAAGCATATCCGGTTTTTCCAAGGACAAATCTTCCTCCCTCATAAGAGGGAGGTTTTTTTATAACATAGGAAATTGCTCGTTTTGAGTGAGCAATTTTGCTTGTTCAAAAAAATCGGAGATCGATATTATGCTGCAAAACATTGAAATCATCAGCACAGGTTATTATACAGGTATATCGAATAAAATCAAAAAAGTTAAGCACAGTGTTGTATTTAATGCCGAACAGAAACAAGAAACAGGGAAATAGAATGGCAGTTGCCCTTTATGCAAGAAAATCAATAGAGAGCAAAAACAGTATTTAAGAAAAAAGACAATTACGGATGATTATAACGGTAGTAATAGTTTTCTTCTTCGGGCGAGTAATTAAGGTCAATTCCAAAAATATCCTTAATAATGCCTTTTTGGCAAACGTTTTCGGGAAAATCGCACACAGCCGCTTTTCCACAGCTTACAACGGCGATACGGTCGGAAAAATTAAACGCCATGGGAAGGTCGTGCATAACGGTTATTATTCCTTTTCCGTCTGCGGCAAGAGATTTTAAAGTTTTCATAAGATGAAGCTGATGGGAAATATCCAAATATGTTGTCGGTTCGTCCAATAAAATATAATCGGTATCCTGCGCCAATGCCATTGCAATATAAACGTTTTGCCGCATACCGCCCGATAAAGACGCCATACTTTTATCGGCATAATCCGTAATGCCCATTCGATTTATTGCGTCATATGCTATATTGCGGTCTTTTTGCGAGTATCGGCGGGGATAATTCAAATGAGGAAATCTGCCGTGAAGCACCATTTGAAACGCAGTCATATCGGGAGTGTTTTTTCCTTGTGCAAGATAAGATATTCTTTTTGCAATGTCCTGACATTTAAGCGATGATAACGACGTGCCGTCAACAAAAATATCACCCGAATCCGGCGCCAAAATGCCGATAATCGTTTTAAGAAGCGTACTTTTGCCCGAGCCGTTTGTTCCTATTACCGATGTAAGTTTTCCTTTTTCAAAACAGGCAGAAAAATTTTTAAGTATATGATTTTTTCCGTATCCGAAAGAAAGGTCTTTTATTTCAATCACGGGCGTGGCCTCCTTTTCCTTTTATTAAAATGAATATAAAGAAAGGCGCCCCGAGAAATGCCATAATAATACCTACGGGTATTTCATAAGGCGAAAACAAGGTTCTCGATATTGTATCGCACAAAGCAACAAACGCCGCGCCGATTATGGCGCAAAGCGGCAAAAGCTGCGACGATTTGTTCCCGACAATTCGTCTTACTGTATGAGGCACGATAAGCCCGACAAAAGAAAGCAAGCCTGCAAGGCTTACCGCACATCCGGCAAGAAGAGCCGCAAGCAATAAAAAAAGCGTCCGCATAAAGCCGCTGTTCATTCCAAGTCCCTTGGCATTATCATCTCCGAGAGTAATAATATCAAGCTCGTTGGTCAGTGTAAACAAAACAATAAGCGCCGCTATAATGATAATAGACGCCGGAAGTAATTTTTGATATGTGACGGCGGAAAATTCGCCTATTTTAAAATTATTGCTCATAAATCCAACTTCGGAATTAAATGTAACGATGGTGTCCGAAACGGCGTTCAGCAAGCTGTTAAGGGCAACACCGAGCAAAATAACCGTTCCGCGGGAAGAGCCGAATTTTCGTGAGCATATGCTTACAAGCATAACAGAGGCAAACGCCCCCAAAAACGAAAAAGCGGAAAGCCGCCAGCCGCCGTAGATTTCAAGCGCCGTACATAATGTAACGGCAAGACCTGCACCTGAATTTACGCCTAATATGCTTGGCGAAGCGAGTCTGTTTGCAAGAACGCCCTGTATTACAGCGCCTGATACCGATAGCGCCGCACCGCAAATAAGGCAGGCGCATATTCTGGGCAGTCTTACATGCCAAAATATACGCGCCGTACTGCCTGCATTATAAGGGTTTAATATTGCCTGCCATATTTTTTCAAACGAAACAAAAGTGCTTCCCAGCATAATACCAATAAAAAATGATGCCGCCAAAAAAACAATCGCCGCGGCATATATTAATATTATTTTTCTATTTTTGCAAGATTTCATAAAGTTGTTCATACGCATCCGCCCATCGTGCATTCGGTTTCAGATTAAACAGCTTTTTGTCCATAAAATACATTCGGTTTTCTTTTACTGCGCCAATGTCATTCCACGCAGGATTTTCTTTCATAATTCTTGACAGACTGTTCCTTGCCGCGTCTGTATCATCACCCATAGTTACAATAAAAATACGGTAGGGGTCACTTTTTAAAATGCTTTCTATGCTTAAATTTTCAAGAAGGCTTTTATCACTGTCGGCAATATTGATACACCCTAAATCCGAAAGCATTTCGCCTAAAACCGTTCCTTCACTGTTTTTTGCTTTAACAAAACCGGCAGAGGCTCTTAATAAAAGCACGGTTTTTTGCTCGTCGGGAATGTTGTTGCCTTCCATATTTTCTTTAATTTTTTCAATCTTGTTTTTAATATTTAATCCGTTTTTTTCGTAAAGGTCTTTTCTGCCTGTTATATCGGTGCAAATATCCAGCATATCAAGATAATCCTCAAAGCAGTCAACATCAAAATATGCAACGGTAATTTTTGCGTTTTCCAGTACCTCTTTCATATCCACGTTAGCCGCCGTAGATGCGCTTGCTATAACAAAATCGGGTTCTGCCGAAAGAAGCAACTCCAAAGAAGGAGAATGAGCTCCGCCAATGTTAACCGCGCCGTCAATATCAAGGCCAAAATCGCTCCACGCGTCATCAGGTGCAGCACAGACGCTGCCGCCTGCAAGATTCCATACATCAGCAAAGCTTCCGATAAGCGCCGCAACCTTTTGCGGATTTTTGCTAACGGTAACTTCTCTTTTCAGGTCATCTGTAAAGGTAACTGTGTCGGCTTTTTCAGATGTCATATCGTTCTGCTTGTTAAAAGTGCATCCGCAAAGGGTTAAAAG
>JALEIO010000003.1 GCA_022769845.1 Oscillospiraceae bacterium | reverse complement strand
TTTTTCAAATCATTAATTTAAATCTCCGTTTGTATGTAATTTTGCAGACGGAGATTTTTTAAAAACTTTCCGAATTTTCCACTTTTTTATCATTACAATAAAGATAAAATGAAAAAAATTATAATTATTTCGGTGATTTTGATAATTGTTTTATCGCGTTTCGGGGCGTGCGGAAACGGGTTGAAATACGACCAATGGAAAGATACAATAGAGGCATTTGGAGATGGGACATATCAGCTTTTGCACCAAAATTTTAACGGGAAAAATGAAAAAATTCTCACAAACTGTAAATACAGCGAGTGCGTTGCAACCGAAATTGAAGGATATGAAAAAAGTAAAAATTTTGTGTATTTTAAAGGAAAATATTACAGCAAAAATGTTTACTGCAAGCTTGACGTTGAGAACAATATTTTATGGTATTTTGCAGAGGAAAATGAAGAAGATTTGATGATTTCTCATCTTGACGAAATGATTTCGGACGGGCATATGGAGATTATCAAGTCACTTGACGAATTTTCAAATGAGGATATGGAAATTTTCAATAGACTTAAAAAATAAAGCTAAAAAAGTGAGATAAAATTTATGGAACAAATAATAAAAGAAAGATTGTTCAAGAAAAAGTAGAAAAGGCGCTTGCAATGAGCCTTTGTGAACTTGAAAAGAGAAAAATGGGAATACAGGGTGAAAGTACAATACAACAGCTTGAAAAAACAATAATTCCTGACTTAAAAGAATTTATGACGAAACGGGAAAAAACTACGAAAAATTTATGAAGGCAAGAACAAGAAAACTTTTTGAGGAAATTGTGCACATTTATTTTTAAATGATTTTGGTATAAAAAAACGATTCGTTTGAATCGTTCATATTTGAAGGGCGGTTATAAAAACCGCCCTAAAATTTTACTTCTTTTTATTATCCTTTTCCCTCAATTCAACACGTCTAATTTTTCCGCTGATTGTTTTAGGCAATTCGTCCGCAAATTCGATAATTCTCGGATATTTATACGGCGCGGTTGTTCTTTTAACGTGATTTTGAAGTTCTTTTATAAGCTCGTCTGACGGAGTGTATCCTTTTGCAAGAACGATTGTAGCTTTTACCACTTGACCGCGGATTTCGTCCGGAACAGCGGTGATTGCCGTTTCAAATACGGCGGGATGCTCCATAAGCGCCGACTCAACCTCAAATGGCCCTATGCGGTAACCCGAGCTTTTGATAACGTCATCAACACGGCCTACATACCAGTAAAAACCGTCCTCATCACACCATGCAAGGTCGCCTGTGTGATAATACTTTCCGTCAAGAACCTCTTTTGTTTTTTCTTCATCATAAAGATAACCGGTGAAAACACCTATCGGAGCGCCGTTTGACATATCAAACACAATTTCTCCCGTCTGACCGGGGTCGCAAATCTCGCCTTCTTCATTTAAAAGAGCAGCTTTGTAATAGGGCGAGGGTTTTCCCATTGAACCTGTGTGAGGAGTTTCCCATTTATACGTTGCAAGAGACAAGCAAGACTCGGTTTGTCCGAAGCCTTCGTACAATTTTAAGCCCGTAGCCTCCAAAAATTTATTATAAACTTCAGGATTAAGCGCCTCGCCGGCGGTAGTGCAGTGAGTAAGTGATGACAAATCGAATTTTGTCAAGTCCGCCTTTATAAAAAATCTATAAATTGTCGGGGGAGCACAGAAGGTCGTAATTTTGTATTTTTCAACCATTTCAAGTAAATCCGACGGCTCAAAACGACTGCTGTAATCGTAAATAAAGATGCCTGTACCTGCAATCATCTGACCGTAAAGCTTGCCCCAAACCGCTTTGCCCCAACCGGTGTCGGCAACGGTAAGATGAAGTCCGTCGTCCTTAACGTTGTGCCAATATGCTGCGGTAGGAATATGTCCTAAAGGATAAGCAAAATTGTGGCATACCATTTTAGGATTGCCCGTTGTGCCTGATGTAAAATACAAAAGCATATTATCATTAATTGTGGTTTTTTGGTCGCCGTCAGGACGCTCAAAAACATCAGACGCTTCTTCAACGCCCTTTTCAAAGCTGTGCCAGCCTTCCTTTTCACCACGGTCAACAACGATTGCTTTAACTGTTGGTGTTTCAGGCAAACTGTCCTCAATGTGCTTTGTTACAACATCGTCATCAGCGCATACAATCATCTTTATTTTTGCGCTGTTGCAGCGGTAAACCACGTCTTTTTTGGTTAAAAGATGCGTTGCGGGAATTGTAACCGCGCCCAATTTATGCAGTGCAATAATAGAATACCAAAATTCATAATGCCTCTTTAAAATAAGCATAACCATATCGCCTTTTTTGATGCCGAGGCTTTTGAAATAATTTGCGGTTTTGTTTGTATATTTCGACAGCTCGCCGTAGTTTATGATTTTTTCTCTGCCCTCATCATCGCACCATACAAGCGCCTTTTTTGTAGGACAGATGCGCGCATATTCGTCAACCACGTCAAAACCGAAATTAAAATCTTCGTCATATTTTAATTTGTAATTTTTATAAAAATCTTCATAGCTTTCAAATTCTGTTCTTTCCAAAAATCTATTTAACAAATTCATTTGTAACAACTCCTCAAAAAAGTGAAATTTAATCGTTTAAGATAATAGCCAAAAATTTGGCTTTTTTGCCGTCAAGTGCTTTCATACCGTGCATATAAACGGAATTGAAATAAATAGAGTCGCCTTCCTCTAAAATATTATCCTTTCCGTTAACGCGAATAAGAAGCTTTCCTTCAAGCACATAGTTAAACTCCTGACCCGGATGTGAATTTTCGTGAAGCAGTTCATCGTCGGGTGTTACCGGAACTTCAACTGTGAACGGCTCAATTTGCTTTTTTGAAAAATTGTAAGCAAGATTGTGATATTTATACTGCTCACGGCGAAAGACCTCAAGGCCTTTGCCCTTTCTTACAACCTGAAAAATATGAAGCTTGGGAGCCTCACCCGATAATATCTCTGTTAAATCAACCTTAAAAAACGATGCAATCTCGTAAAGCATACTTACGGGAATATCTATGGCACCTTCTTCATATTTTGCATATTCTTTGCCCGAAAGCTTAAGATTTTCTGCCATTTCTGTAATGGAAATGTCCGAAATTTCCCTCAATTCTTTAATTCTTTGCGCAATAAGCTTAATTTGTTCTGACATACCGTTAAAACTCCTTTCCTTCATAAAATTTTTGCGTTTAAAATAATATATACCCACTTTTTTTAACGGATAACAAAAAAGTCTGCAAAAGCAGACAAAAAATTTAAAAATTTTACAAAAGACCGTCCGGAACGGTCACTTTTACAAAACCTTCGTCAAGATTTATTTCGTTTACAACCTCTTTAAGCGCAGGCAAAAGAAGGTCCTTTGCCCCTTCGTTTTTTATAATATAAACGTCTGCGCCGCCTGCCGTAATTACATCGGAAATCTTGCCCAAAAACGCATCGTTTTCGTCAAAAACATCAAGCCCGATAAGGTCGGCGACAAAAAAAGTATCGCTGTCAAGGTCGGGAAGGGTGTCTTTTCTGACGTACAAAATGCTGTTTTTGAGCTTTTGAGCACACTCAACGCTGTCTATTCCCTCAAGCTTTAAGATAACATTTTCCTTTTGATATTTTACATTTTCAATAAGGTATCTGTTTTCCGACTTGTCATAAACGAAGTTTATTTCTTCAAAAATTTCGGGATAATCCGCCCACGGAACAACCTTAACCTCGCCCTTAAGACCTCTTGTATTCACAATTTTTCCTATTTCAAGATAAAGCTGTTCCACGGCGCATTTTCTCCTTTTTATTGCAGAATATCCACAACCACACGCTTTTCTTCCTTGCTTGCGGCTGCTTTAATAATTGTTCTTATCGACTTTGCAATTCTGCCCTGTTTGCCGATAACCTTGCCCATATCGTCGTCGTTGACCCTAAGCTCATAAACGACTGTGTTTTCGCCGTCAACCCGCTTAACCGAAACGTCATCGGGATGATCAACGAGAGATTTTGCAAGAAATGTGAGTAATTCTTCCATAACAATCTCCATTCCGCCGCAAAATACAAGCGGCAAAAATCTCTTATTTTATAACTCCGCTTTTTTTGAGCAAGCCCTTAACAGTATCTGTGGGCTGTGCGCCGTTGCCAATCCATTTTGCAGCCTTCTCGCCGTCAATTTTAACGGTAGCGGGGTCTGTGTTGGGGTCGTATGTGCCGATTTCTTCAATAAATCTTCCGTTTCTGGGATATCTTGAATCAGCAACCACAACGCGGTAGAAAGGAGCTTTTTTTGCGCCCATTCTTCTTAAACGAATTTTAACTGCCATTTTAAATTCACCTCCGTAAAAATTTTAACAATTTATATAAAACGCAATTTACCGAAACATCGGTCCGAATCCGCCAAAGCCGCGCTTTAGTTTTTTCGGATTGCTAAATTGTTTCATAAGTTTTTGCATCTGCGAAAATTGCTTGAGCAGCAAATTTATCTCCTGAACGGTGGTTCCGCTGCCGTTTGCAATTCTTTGCTTTCTGCTTGAATTTATAATTTCGGGTTTTTGCCTTTCCTTTGGAGTCATAGACTGAATAATTGCTTCAATATGCCCCATTTTTTTCTCGTCAATCTGCGCGCCCGCAAGCGCCTTTGTGTTAACTCCCGGCATCATTGCAAGAATATCCTGCATTGAGCCCATTTTTTTGATTTGCCCGAGCTGATTTAAATAATCGTTTAAATCAAATGTCTGCTCGCGGATTTTCTTTTCGAGGTCTGCCGCCTGCTTTTCGTCAAAAGCCTGCTGCGCCTTATCTATAAGGGTTAAAACATCGCCCATTCCCAATATTCTCGACGCCATACGGTCGGGGTGGAAAAGATCCAAATCGGTAAGCTTTTCGCCCATTCCGGCAAATTTTATAGGCTTTCCCGTAACTGCCTTTACAGAAAGCGCCGCGCCGCCGCGGGTGTCGCCGTCAAGCTTTGTTAAAACAACACCGGTAATTTCAAGCTTTTCGTTGAAGCTTTGTGCAACGTTAACAGCGTCCTGACCGGTCATTGCGTCCACCGTAAGAAGAATTTCGGAAGGATTAACCGCTTCTTTTATTTTTTGAAGCTCTTCCATAAGCTCTTCGTCAATATGAAGTCTGCCGGCGGTATCTATAATTACAACATCGTTTGCGTTTTGTGCGGCGTGCTCCACTGCTTTTTGTGCAATGAAAACCGCGTCGGTGCTTTCATCTATGGAAAACACCGGAAGCTCAAGCTGACTTCCCACAACTTTCAGCTGCTTTTTTGCCGCAGGACGGTAAACGTCGGCGGCGACAAGAATAGGACGTTTTCCCTGTTTTTTCAAAAAACCGCCTATTTTTGCGCTTGAAGTTGTTTTGCCCGCACCTTGCAGGCCCACCATCATAATAACGGTGATTTTATGCGAAAAATCGAGTTTTGCCGTTTCCTTGCCCATAAGAGCACAAAGCTCGTCGTTTACAATTTTTATAACCTGCTGACCCGGCGTAAGGCTTTCAAGGACGTTTTGTCCGAGCGCCTTTTCGGATACGCTGTTTATAAAATCTTTAACTACCTTAAAGTTTACGTCCGCCTCCAAAAGCGCACGTTTAACCTCTTTCATAGCCTCTTTCAAGTCGGATTCCGAAATTTTTCCTTTGCCGCGAAGCTTTTTAAAAACCGATCCGAGCCTGTCTGCCAAGCTTTCAAATGCCAAGTTACTCTCCCCTTTCAGAGGTACAGAATTTCTGACAGTTTATCTAATTTATCTAAAATTTCAATATAATTTTTGTTTTTTGCAAAATTTTTAATTTCTTTAATCTCTTTATCCAAATCTTCTATTTTTTTAATAAGCCCTATTCTTTCTTCAAGCTTTAAAAGTTCCTCCTCGCCGCGCTTAATCAAATCGCGCACGCCCTGGCGGGTAATGCCGAAATTATCGGCAATTTCAGAAAGGGACAAATCCTCGTTGTAATACATATCAAGCATATTAGCCGTTCTGTCGGGAAGAACGTTTTTGTAAAAATCAAGAAGATATGAAAAATTCAAATTTTTCAAAAAAAATCACCCTGACAAAGCTGATTTTAAGTGTAAAGTAAAAAACTTTACACCATATTGTAATACATTTTTTCAAAATTGTCAAGATGTTTTTTAATTATTTTCATTTTTCCATTTTTCATACATATCGGGGCGTTTTGATTTGGTTTCTTCTATTGATTTTTCCCTTCGCCATTTTTCAATTTTTTTATGGTCGCCCGAAAGAAGAATTTCGGGAACCGATTTTCCTAAAAATTCAGGTGGACGGGTGTATTGCGGATATTCCAAAAGCCCGTCGAAATGAGATTCGTCCGAAAAAGATTCCTCACACGACAAAACTCCGTCCAGCATACGGCAAACCGCGTCAATAACCACCATTGCAGGAAGCTCGCCGCCCGTTAAAACATAGTCGCCGATTGAAATTTCTTCATCAACAATTTCGTCCAAAACGCGCTGGTCAACCCCCTCGTAATGACCGCATAAAAGCACAATGCTGTCATAATGCGCAAGTTCTGCCGCCTTTTTTTGATTAAAAACCGTGCCCTTGGGCGACAAATAAACCGTGTGCGGTTTGGTATCATATTTTTCCGCAACAGATTTGTACGCGCTGTAAATGCACTGCGGCATCATAACCATACCCTGACCGCCGCCGTATGGGTAATCGTCAACGCGGTTGTGCTTGTTGCCCGAAAAATCACGGATATTTGTAAAATTAAACGTAACAATGCCGTTTTTTACGGCGCGGCCTATTATGCTTTCATTTAAAATATTGTCAAACATATTGGGAAAAAGCGTTAAAATATCGAAATTCATTTTCAGCCCTCAATCGTTTTATTTCCGCATTCAATGGATATAGTGCCTGTGCGCACCGTCCAAATCTTATTTTGTCCTTCATTCGCTTAAAATTATATTAATTCATAATTTTATCACAATAAACAAAAAAAATCAACTAAATTTTTCTTGAAAAAGAGGGAACAATATCATATATTGTCTTGACTTTTAAAGAATGCAAATATATAATCTAAATAGGAAAATTTTCGGAGGACAAAAATATGAAGGACGGATTTATAAAAACCGCGGCGGCGTCGTTTGACGTTACGGTTGCCGACTGCAAAAAAAACGGTGAAAAAATAATAAACATTATAAATAATGCGGCAAAGGACGGCATAAATCTTATAGCGCTGCCCGAGCTTTGCGTAACGGGCTATACCTGCTCGGACTTGTTTTTGCAAAGTCATCTTTTAAAAAATGCGGAAAATGAGCTTGAAAATATTGCAGAAAAAACGAAAAACGCCGATATAATCGCCGTTATCGGACTTCCGATCTCAAAAAATTCACGGCTTTATAACTGTGCTGCGGTGCTTTATAAAGGAAAAATTTTGGGTGTCGTGCCAAAGACCAATATTCCGAATTACAACGAATTTTACGAAAAACGTCATTTTACGCCCGCACCTAAAGAAAACAGCACAATTACGCTCGGAAAAAAGGAATATCCCTTTGGAACAAATTTGATTTTTGTATGCGCCGATATGAAAAATTTCACCTTCGCGGCAGAAATATGTGAGGATTTGTGGGTTCCGTTACCGCCGTCTGTAAATCACGCTAAAAACGGAGCAAATATAATTGTGAATTTATCGGCAGGCAACGAGGTTATCGGCAAGTGCGAATATCGCCGCGACCTTGTTTCGGGACAATCTGCGCGACTGGTGTGCGCATATGTTTATGCCGCCGCCGGAGATGGCGAATCCACCACCGATATGGTGTTTGCGGCGCATCATATTATTGCCGAAAACGGAAAAGTTCTGGCGGAGAACACGCTTTTTGAAAACAATATTATTTCAACCGAAATAGACGTTGACAAAATTGACGGAGAAAGGCGCAAAATCGGGTCATATCAAACGGATTTATCATCAAATTATCAAACAATTTCGTTCAATATGACAAAAAAAGACGTTACACTTACCCGAAAAATTTCAACAACGCCGTTCGTTCCGTCGAGCGATACCGAAATTGATAAGCGCTGCTCGCTTATTCTTACAATGCAGGCGGCAGGTCTTAAAAAAAGAATTGTGCACACAGGCTCAAAAGGCGTTGTAATAGGCATTTCGGGCGGGCTTGATTCCACGCTCGCGCTTCTTGTTGCCGCGCGTACGTTTGATATTTTAAAACGCAGCCGCAAAGAAATTACCGCAATTTCAATGCCGTGCTTCGGCACAACGAGCCGTACAAAATCAAACGCCGAAAAGCTGTGCGGTGCAATGGGAGTGACGTTTAAGACAATAGATATTAAAAATGCGGTAATTCAGCATTTTAAGGATATTGAGCACGACGAAAACAATTTTGATGTTGTTTATGAAAATTCGCAGGCGCGCGAACGTGAGCAGATTTTGATGGATTATGCCAATAAAACGGGCGCAATAGTTGTGGGAACGGGTGATTTGTCCGAGCTTGCGCTTGGATGGGCAACCTATAACGGCGATCATATGTCTATGTACGGCGTAAATGCAGGCGTGCCGAAAACGCTTGTGCGCTACCTTGTCCGCCATTCAAAAAAACTGTTTGAGAACGAAAATATCGGCGAAATTCTGGACGATATTCTTGCAACTCCGGTAAGTCCCGAGCTTTTGCCGCCCAAAGAGGGAGAAATCGCACAAAAAACAGAAGAACTTGTCGGACCTTATGAATTGCACGATTTTTACCTTTATTATGCCGTTCGTTTCGCATTTCCGCCCAAAAAGGTTTTGAGGCTTGCAAAATATGCGTTTTCGTACGATGATGAAATTTTGGTGCATTGGTTAAAAACCTTCTACAAACGGTTTTTTGCCCAACAGTTTAAGCGTTCTTGTTTGCCGGACGGGCCGAAAATCGGCTCGGTAAGCCTTTCTCCGAGAGGCGACTGGCGTATGCCGAGTGACGCTTGCGCAAAGCAATGGCTGGACGAAATTGAAAACAACAGAAAATAATTTTCAAATATAATATGATTTTTGTCTTCTAAATTTAAACAAAATGAAAAAAATTTAAAAAATGTGTAGACGAAAAATAAATATTGTGATAAAATAAACAATATAATTGTAACAAGAAAGAGGGTATTTCAGTGGCAAAAACAATAAATTTCAGTTATGAAACGCTCAAAAGCTTTTGTGAGGCGGCATTTGCAAAATTGGGATTTTCCAAGCTTGAAAGCGAGGAAATAACCGACGTACTGCTTCTTTCCGACCTTTACGGAATTGAATCGCACGGTATGCAGAGGCTTGTAAGGTATCATAAGGGTATTGAAAAAGGCTTAATCAAGGTTAATGCAAAACCCGAAATTGTGTTTGAAACTCCGGTTTCGGCGGTTATCGAGGGCAATGACGGAATGGGTCAGCTCAACAGCATTTTCGCTATGAAAAAGGCGATTGAAAAGGCGAAAAAAAGCGGTATCGGCATTGTAAACGTAAGAAATTCAAATCATTTCGGCATTGCGGGTTACTATGCAAAAATGGCATGTGATGAAGGACTCATAGGCTTTGCAATGACAAATTCCGAAGCAATAATGGTTCCCACCTTCTGCCGTATGGCAATGCTCGGAAGCAACCCGATTGCAATCAGTATGCCTGCCGATCCGTATCCGTTCTTTTTTGACGCGTCCACAACGGTTGTTACACGCGGCAAGCTTGAGGTTTACAATAAAAACGGAAAGGCTCTTCCCGAAGGCTGGGCGCTTGACAAGAACGGTCACGCTTCTACCGACGCTGCTGATGTGCTTAAAAATATCGTTGCAAAAGCAGGCGGCGGAATTATGCCTCTCGGCGGCGAAAAAGAGCAGACAGGCAGTCACAAGGGCTACGGCTACGGAATGGTTTGCGAAATTTTCAGCTCAATTTTGTCAATGGGTATGACGTCAAATCACACGCATATCGGCGGCAAAGGCGGCACCTGTCACGGATTTGCGGCGATTGACCCCGCAATTTTCGGCGACGCAAAGGCTATAAAAGAACATCTTTCAACCTTCCTTGAGGAGCTTAGAAACGCACCGAAGGCGGATGGCGCAGAAAAGATTTATACTCACGGCGAAAAGGAAATTCTGGCATATGCGGACAGAATGAAAAACGGCATAGACGTTAACGTTAATACCGTTGCGGAAATGGTTGATTTCTGCAATTTTGTCGGACTTTCGGTTGAAGAATATTTAGGAAAGCTCGACCTTGATACCGCAAAAAAAGACAGTTCTTATAACTAAAGACAATTTTTATAATTAAAGAAAAAAGGCGGAGTTTTTTGCTCCGTCTTTTGTTGAATTGAAAAACGCGTTTTTAAATGCACCCCAAAAGCTTATAAAATTTTGGGGTGCATTTAATTTTGCAAGGTTAAATTTTTAAAAAATCTTGTTTGGATTTAAAATGTTTTTCGGGTCAAAAACCTTTTTGATGCCGCGCATAAGCTCAATATTTGTTTCGTCCAGCGACCGCGCAAGATATGTCTTTTTTGCAAATCCAATGCCGTGCT
>JALEIO010000176.1 GCA_022769845.1 Oscillospiraceae bacterium | reverse complement strand
AAAAATCCCGAAAAAGAAATTTATAAAATTTTATTGTACGACATAGGTCAGGGCGTTGAATTATTGGTGTCAGACACTATTTCGTGCAAGGCGTCCGAATATGTTTGTTATAATATTGAAAATCTTGCAAACAACACGATGTATAGCTATAAACTTACTGTTTTGTTTGCGGATGGAAATAAAAGAAGCTATTTTGTATCTGCCGCGCCCGCGGCAGGTACAAATGAAGCATTTTTGTCAGACGGCAAGTGGCATATATCATATGCAAGGAGTACCGGCAAAGATTGTTACCCTGCGGTGTTTTACTCGGTTGTAAACGGCAATGATTTTGACGGAGAATGCGCAATTAAGGCAATATCAAACATTGAAAATGCGCAAAACGGCACGTATTCCGTGTTAAAATGCAGTTTTCCTACTCTTTCGGACGGTAAAACATACACGTTAAAGATAAAATACAAGGCGGACGCGGGAACATCTCCCGAAATTTATGCGGGAAATTCGAAAAAACTCGGAACGCTTGATATGAATATATCTTCGTTTGCCGAAAAAACATTTTCGTTTACAAAAACGGCAAGCGACGGCATAGAATTTTTAAAGTTTGTAACCAAAAGCGGTTATGATGAAATTATAATAGATAGAATTTCGCTTTTTGAAGAAAACAGCACAACGGATTTGCTCAAAAATTACGGAAATTTATCTGACCTTACCGCACTGCAAGGCTGCATTTCGGATTTTGAGGGTTACAACAATGATGAAATCGGAGTTGTAAGCTTTAATCAGCCGACTGACGCGCGCGGAAGTAAAATTTACAGTCTTGACAAAAACGGAAACTATGTTTTGCGCGCGATTGTAAAACGATACGGCGTACAAAACATCAAGGAAGCAAAAATTTTCGGAATACTCAAAAATGCCGAAAACAACATAAAAATTACAACGGTGAATAAAGATTTTTCCGAAAGCGGCGGCGAATTTTTCACGCTTTCAACGTTGGGTTCGGAGGAATTTGACGAAAAGATTTCCGACCTCAAAACAAAACTTGAAACGCTTGGAAAGCTTATGCAAAAATGCGCTGAGAAGGAGCTTTCGCTCGATTATGAAACGGTAAATTACAAGACGATTGAAAAATTTATCGGCATTATGGAGGAGGATTTTTACAAATACCGCGAATTCGATAGGGCAAATTCGTATTACGATGCGCTTGTTTCTCTTTATAACGAAAGCTATGCGGATTTGCAGGAATATTTGAGCGGTACGGCGATGCCTAAAATTGTTCCTTCGCTTACCGGCAAGGAAATTAAAATTGAAAAAAACGACGTTGTTTCGGAAACGGAAACGGACGGTTATATAGAAGAAAACAGTATATTTTTAAACGGCTACGGTCACTTTGCGTACACGCAGAACGACTATTCCGATTTTGACGGATTTGGTGCAAATACGGTTGCTTTAAGCGCAAAGCTTTACGACACTGTGACCGATGCAATTAACATAAAAAACTGGAATTTGTATCAGTATGGCACTGTGGAAAATTTTTCTGCGAAGCAAAGCGGTGAGGAGAAACGGAGCGGAAATTATTCGCTTAAAATTACGCGTGCCGACAAATGGGCAAACGCAAGGACGTTTTATTTAAGGCAATGCGTTGACGCCGAGCCGAATACAACTTATGTTTTCGGTTTGTATGCAAAGGCGGTAAATGCAAAAGGATGTCATTTCAGCGGTCACGGCGTTATAGATTCAAACTACGGTTTATCGCAGAGGCTAAGACGCGATATAAGCGGAACATATGACTGGACGAATTTTGAATTTACATATACAACGGGCGCGAACGAGCATCAGTTTGAAATACTTATTCCGTGCGAAAACGAAACCGAGGCGCTTTATATTGACGACGTGTATGTGAAAAAAATTAACACCGGCGAAAACCTTTTGCTCAATCCGAGTTTTGAAGAAATCGAAGAAACGGGGGAGTTTGAAACATACGACGGACATATAAAAAGTCTTGTTTCGGCGCTTGATTACGCTTACGAAAATAATTTAAAGGTAACTCTCGGACTCGGTATTCACTTTATGCCCGACTACATTTTTGCAAAATATCCTGATGCAAAAGACGAAAACGGCACATATCCAAGCTATATGGGGTATAATCCCACACACCCAAAAATAAGGGAAATGATAGAAATATTTTTAAACGCCGTAATTCCCGCAATAGAAAATCATCCTGCGCTTGCGGCAATATCAATTTCAAACGAGCCTAATTTTCAGTGCTTTAACACATCATACTACGAAATTCCGTGGCAGAATTGGCTGAAAGAAAAATTTTCGGGGGATATAGAAAAATTAAATGCCACCTGCAATACATCATACACTGCGTTTGACAACATAAAATTTTCAGATGCCGAAGAATTTACGGTACTTAAAAATCTGCTTTACCGTTACAACGACACGATTATGACGGAATATCTTACGCATATTGCGCAGACGATAAGAGATATTGCGCCCAGCGTTAAAATATTTGCAAAAAACCTTCCTGCAATTCGCGCGCACGGTATAAAGTCTTTGTCGCACGGAATTGATATAGAAAGTCTTACAGGGCTTTTTGACGTTAACGGCTGCGACGCAATGCATTATTATTACCATAGCGAATATCCGCTTTTGGCAAAAATGGAGTGGTATGATTTATTGACTTCGATAGAAGATTTGCCGGTTTTTAACGCCGAAGACCATCTTGTAAGAGACAGCGCAAGCTTTGATTTCGGTGATATAATTACAAAAACCGCATATGCAGACATTTGGCAGGGCGCGGTTCACGGAAGAAGACAGTCGCTGGTGTGGCTGTGGGACAGAGAAAAAGACAAGGTGACAAATTCATATTTGAATGCGAATATGCTT
>JALEIO010000136.1 GCA_022769845.1 Oscillospiraceae bacterium | reverse complement strand
TTAGAAAATTTTAAAAATTTTTGTTGACAAATTAAAATTCATATGATAAAATTGTTTATGTTGTCTATGGCGGCATAGCTCAGTTGGCTAGAGCATACGGTTCATACCCGTAGTGTCACTGGTTCAAATCCAGTTGCCGCTACCATTTTTCGGCCCGTTGGTCAAGCGGTTAAGACACCGCCCTTCCACGGCGATAACAGGGGTTCGATTCCCCTACGGGTCACCAAGCAAAATGAAAAGAGAAAGAAAAATTAAAACATAAGTTTTTGCTTTTTCTTTCTTCTTTTTATTTTTAAGAAAATTTAATCTTGATTTTTTGCGTTTGACTGTTAAATATACGGAGATGTATCGAAGTGGTCATAACGAGCACGATTGGAAATCGTGTTGTCCTTAACGGGGCACATGGGTTCAAATCCCATCATCTCCGCCAAAATGCATAAACCGCCTTAAAATAGGCGGTTTATTTTTTTTTACACGTTTTATACCTTTTTTTCGTATTATTTCTTTAATAAATTTTCCAAAATGTAAAATATACTTGACATTTAACAAAGCTTGTGCTAACATACATATGTAAAGTTAACTTTACATTGTTTCGCAAAGAAAGGTGATGGAATGAAAAACAAAATTGAAAAAATCCGCAAGGAAAGAGAAATATCTCAAGAGAATTTTGCAAAAATACTGGGTGTATCACGGCAAACGATAAGCTCACTTGAAACAGGGCGGTATAATCCGTCAATTTTTTTGGCGCACAAAATCGCGCGCTTTTTCGGTATGGCAATAGAAGATGTGTTTATTTTTGATGAAGATAACGGAGGTAAAAATGAAGAATAAAAGATTATTTTTAAGCGTTTTTTATATTTTAATCGGAGTTGTTCTGTTTGCAGTCGGAAGCATCGGCGGTGCAGACGCTTTTTGGAGCGGCATTGGCGGCGGTCTCATAGGCTGCGGCGCAGTAAGACTTATTCAGTACATAAAATACCGCACCGACAAAAATTACAAAGAAGCCGTTGACATTGCGGCAAACGACGAACGAAACAAATATATCTCACTCAAGGCTTGGGCGTGGGCGGGGTATTTATTCGTACTTATATCCGCAGTTGTCACTATTGTGCTTAGAATTTTAAAATACAAGGAAACGGCGGATTTAATAGGCGCCGGAATGTGCCTTTTGATTTTTCTGTACGCCGTTACCTATTTAATTTTGAGAAAAAAATATTAAAATTTTCAAGGGGCTTACACGTTAGTAAAAGCCAAAATGAGAATGAAGCGCTTGTTTTATATCAAAATATCGCATTTTTCGGCAATTTTATACGCCTTAAAATATTCCTCCTCCAAAGGAATCCAGCGCTTTTGAAACATTTCGGCTTTTTCCTTGCCGTCCCGAAGAATAATACGCCTCATTTGCTCTGATTTTTCAACATCAGAAAAAACCGAAAAATCATAGTATTTTCCTAAAATCGGGTGACAGGAATACGCGCCTTCCACAATAACAACAGGCGAATTTTTAATCTGCACAACAGAGTCAAAATCCATTTTTGAACAGCTGAATTTTCGATATGAAAAATCGTTATTCTGCCTTATATACGGCAAAACTTCCTTTACAAAACGCTCATAATGCACATTTGCGCCGGCGGTTTTAAACCGCTCCTTTGTGCGAAGATTTAAAGGAAGAAAAAAATCGTCCATATGCACAATTTCAGCGCCGACTGCTGATTTTAAGCTGTTTGCAAGCGTAGTTTTGCCCGACGCGGCTCTGCCGTCAACTGCCACAACAATTTTTCGGCTGCAATCTAATTTTTTAATTCTGTCCAAAACAGGCGCAATATGTGCCAAATAAGCAAATTTCATAACCGAAACCCTTTCCGTATAATATATAATGATATCATTTTTACAGCTGTCTGTCAATTTTTTGTCATTGTTGACATTTTATTGACGAAATGTTAAAATTAACAAAACACATTTTAGGAGAATTTTATGAAAACAAAAAAACTGACACAAAACATTGTTCTTTCAGCGCTGTTTTTGGCAATGGCATATGTATTTCCGTTTATAACGGGGCAAATTCAGCAAATCGGTATTATGCTCTGCCCTATGCACATTCCCGTACTGATATGCGGATTTGTGTGCGGCTGGCAATGGGGTCTTATTGTCGGATTTGCCGCGCCCATTTTAAGAAGCCTTGCGCTTGGTATGCCGCCTATGTTTCCTACTGCCTTAAGTATGGCTTTTGAGCTTGCCGCATACGGCGCTGCAACAGGAATATTATACAAAATTCTGCCCAAGAAAAAGTGGTGCATTTACTGCGCTCTTATTTCGGCAATGATTATCGGACGTCTTGTGTGGGGAACGGCAAGATTTATTCTGTCGGGGCTTGACGTTAATACATTTGGCTTGTCTGCATTCTGGACGGGCGCGGTAACAAGCGCAATTCCCGGAATAATTTTGCAGATTGCGTTCATTCCGCTGATTATAATGAGCATTGAAAAATTTATTAAAAACAGATAACGAGGTGTAAAAATGAAAGAAATTTTGTTTCCGTACGGCAAAGAAAAGCTAAAATACAGCTTTGACGAAAGTGAACTTTCAGGCGTGCTTGTTTCGTCAATACATAACTACAAACCCGAAAAAAGCCAAACAGAACTTGTAAAAGACGCGCTTGAAAATCCCGTTGGCAGTGAAAGATTATGCAGCCTTGCAAAGGGCAAAAAAAACATTGTAATAATTGCGAGCGACCACACGCGTCCTGTACCGAGCAAGGTTATAATGCCTGCAATGCTTAATGAAATCCGAAAAGGCAGTCCCGACGCAAAAATTACAATTTTAATTGCGACAGGCTGTCACCGCGGCACAACAAAAGAGGAGCTTATCGGAAAATTCGGCGAAGAAATTGTAAAAAATGAAAATATTTACATACACGACTGTGACGAAACCGACAAGCTGGTAAATATCGGTACGCTTCCGTCGGGCGGTGCGTGTGAGATTAATTCCATCGCAATCGGCGCCGACCTTTTGGTTGCGGAAGGGTTTATCGAACCTCACTTTTTCGCAGGGTTTTCTGGCGGAAGAAAAAGCGTTCTTCCCGGCATTGCAAGCCGCAAAACCGTTATGGCAAATCACTGCTCGGAATTTATTGCCAGCCCTAATGCAAGGACGGGAATTCTTTCAGGCAACCCCATTCACAAGGATATGCTTTGGGCGGCAAAGGCGGCAAAGCTTACTTTTATTGTAAATGTTGTTTTGGATGCCGATAAAAACGTTATTTACGCGGTTGCAGGCGATACCGAGGCAGCACACAAAAAGGGCACTGATTTTTTGGGAGCACTGTGCGGCGTAAAAGCGGTTGAGGCAGACATTGCAATTTCAACAAACGGCGGATATCCGCTTGACCAAAACGTTTATCAGGCGGTTAAGGGTATGACCGCCGCAGAGGCGACTGTAAAAGAAGGCGGCGTTATAATAATGCTTGCCTCCTCCACAGACGGAACGGGCGGCGACCATTTTTATCATCAGCTTGCCGATGAGGAGGATATTTCAAAAACCGCCGCGCTGTTTTTGAGCCGCAGCAGAAACGAAACCGTTCCCGACCAGTGGCAAAGCCAAATACTTTTAAGAATTCTTGCACATTCAAGCGTTATATATATTTCGGAAATGCCTGACGATATGGTTGAAAAAATGCATATGATTCCGTCACATTCGCTTGATGACGCAATGGATAAGGCAAAAAAAATTATCGGAAAAAACAATGTTAAAATTGCCGCAATTCCTGACGGCGTTTCGGTTATTGTGAAAAAATAAAAATTTATTTTTCAGCAAAAAGCATATTTAACAAAAAATCGGCAAATAAAGACGCTCTGCTCCGAAGGCACACTCGAAAAAAGGTGGTAGTGAGCCAAAGGCGTAATAAGCGCGCTTGCAAGCGAATAGCCGACGCGAACGTGCCTTTTTGCGAAAGAGGAGGAACAGTGAAGCGGGTGACTGATTTTTTATGCAATAAAAAAGTGTTTTTAACGCATCAACCCCCTAACCCCCAATCTTGGGGGCAGAATGGTTCGCTTTTTTGAAACAAGCTGATTGCGCACTTCTCGCGCGCAATTTCCTATGTTATAAAAAATCGGAACAAGCGTAACTTGTTACAATGTGGAAAAGACAGCCAATAAAGATACTCTGCCCCGAAGCCACACTCGCAAAAAGGTGGTAGTGAGCCAAAGGCGTAATAAGCGCGCTTGCAAGCGAATAGCCGTCGCGAACGTGCCTTTTTGCGAAAGAGGAGGAACAGTGAAGCGGGTGACTGATTTTTTATGCAATAAAAAAGCGTTTTTAACGCTTCAGCCCCCTAACCCCCAATCTTGGGGGCAGAATGGTTCGCTTTTTTGAAACAAGCTGATTGCGCACTTTTCGCGCGCAATTTCCTATGTTATAAAAAATCGGAACAAGCGTAACTTGTTCCAATGTGGAAAAGACGGCAAATAAAGATATTCTGCTTCGAAGGCACACTCGCAAAAAGGTGGTAGTGAGCCAAAGGCGTAATGAGCGCGCTTGCAAGTGAATAGCCGTCGCGAACGTGCCTTTTTGCGAAAGAGGAGGAACAGTGAAGCGGGTGACTGATTTTTTATGCAATAAAAAAGCGTTTTTAACGCTTCAACCCCCTAACCCCCAATCTTGGGGGCAGAATGGTTCGCTTTTTTGAAACAAGCTGATTGCGCACTTCTCGCGCGCAATTTCCTATGTTATAAAAAATCGGAACAAGCGTAACTTGTTCCGACGTGGAGCTGTCTAGCAGATTCGAACTGCCGACCTCTTCCTTACCAAGGAAGTGCTCTGCCTGCTGAGCTAAGACAGCGTATAAAATTTTAACAATAACAAAAATTAG
>JALEIO010000075.1 GCA_022769845.1 Oscillospiraceae bacterium | reverse complement strand
GCCCGCAAATTAAGCCATTTTTTAGGCATTTCGTCCTCGGTCAAATAGATTTTGTAGGGAATTTTGCTCATTTTGATTTCTCCTTTAAAATTTATTTGAGCAGATAAGAAAAACCGAACGAAAAGAATCGTTCGGTTTTAGTTTTAAAATTTGTAAAATAAGAGCGCAAAATTATAAAAAATACCTACGCACAGCGGAAAACCGCATTAAACTAAACTTTTCTAAACTAAAACTAAACTTTTCTAATCTAACTCTTTGATGACATTATAAACGCAAATACTTAATTTGTCAAGAATTTTTTTCAATTTTTTTAAGGCTCACCATAGCGTCAAAACAAACGCCGCGTTCATGCTCGCCCTTAAAATAGAATTTTCCGTCACATTCTTTGCAGAAAATTTTTAATTTATCGCCCAAAAGCGCCTCGGAATGAAAGTATATATCCAGCTTGTCAACACGCATTTCTGCCATATCGCACGGTATAAAATCCAGCACAAAATCAGCATAAGCGCAGTTGTTCGCGTGGTTGTTGTAGTCAATGTCGGAATATCGGATTTCACGCTCGCCCACAATTCTCATATCTTTTGGGAGCGGTATTTTTTTGTCGCGCAAATCAAACTGTTCATCACAAAAAACCGCAGCAAATCCGCCCGTTTCGCTCGGCTTCAAAATGCGACGCGTTTCGGTACTTACAACCACCCATTTTGACGAATAACAGCAAATGGTATTGCGGTTTTTATCGGCAATTCGGCCGGGCCGCGTAAACATTAGACCATTTTGCCTGCAGCTCCATGTTTCCACAAAAATATCGTCGTTTAAAAACGGCATTTTATCAAAATTTATGCTCACCGCAATGAGTATGAACATCATTTTTTTATTGTAAAGCATACGCGTGCCGTAGCCGCATTTATCAGAATGTTCCGCCGCCGCCTCCTGCATAAGACGAAGCGCATACGATGGCTTTAAAAGCGAATTTCGATCAGTCTGGTAGGACAAAACACGCGCGTCCATTGATAATTTTTGATTGTTTTGTATAAGTTCGGACATTTTTCTTCCTTATCTAAATTAAAAATTTTAATAAATTGTTTTTAAAAAAGCTCATTTTTGACGCCTTTTTCCAAATCGGCAGGACATTTTAACGTTACCGCTCTTTCATAAAGAGGCGCAATCAATTTTTCTTCTCCAAATCCGCGTTTTTCCAAGCTTTCAGCGGCTATTTCCACCAAATCATACACAAAGTCGGACAAAATATCCTCGTCGCATATTTTATTAAGCTTTTTGCCGCTCACAACGATATTTCGCAGTTCGGTGTTGGATAAATCTATATAATTTTCATCAAAAAACCCGTCTACATCTGCCACAGCAGCGTCAAGATTTGAGATAATTCCAAGATTAAACGCACAGGGCGCAAACAAAGAATCGAGCGGCTGGGTACAGTCGCTGCGCACCTCAAGCGTGCCGCGGGCGGTAATTTCAACGTTTTTAAACGAAAGATAGCAGTCAATATCTTCGTCCTTTGCGCCATATTTTTCGTTTTCAAAATATTCTTTTATATTTACCGGCGCAAAAATCTCGTATTTTCCGTTTCGTTTGCGGTTGAACATACCTTTTTTGAGAAAATACTGCACAAGAGAATCTACCGTTTTAAAATCGCCGTCAACCTTGCCCGTAATATTTTGACATTTTGAAAATGCGCTTTGCTCCCACAAAAAATCGCGATAACATCTATAACCCTCGCCGCCAAAATCAGGCGAATTTGAAAAAAGAATTGCACGCACAAAATCAAGCTTTGCAAAATATGTGTACGCCTTGGGAAGAGTTTGAATATCAACGTCCAGATGCGTTTGCACCGACGAAAGATAGGCGGGAAAATCGGGATATTTGGTGTCTTTTCCGTATGTTTTCAAAAATTCGTCCACCATATTGTAAGTGGAAAACTCCACTCTGTTTTGCGAAATATTTTTCTTGTTGGGGTTTGTGCCGCGTCCTATAAGCGCGTAATTCTCCTTTGAAAAATACTCGCTTACCTTTGCAAAATATTCGTCAAAACGGTTCTTTATATCGCACAGATTATCGCCGTACGCAAGCGAAAATTCAAAATTATTGTACGAATTGTCAAACGACAACACATCGCCGAAATCGTTTTCAAAAAAGTAGCCTTCGTCATCACAAGATTTAAATCCGCATTTTGAAAAATGCGCAAAAATTCCCTGTGCAAAGGCTTTGTCGATTTCTCCGCCCGACAAATTCACAAGCGGAAATTCAAGCTCGCAGCCCACCTTGCCGATTTTCTTATTTTCAAATTTTTTGAAAAAATGATTGTAAATCAAACTTTTTGCATCCATATTTTTAAGCCTCGTGATTTTTCTTTCGTATTTCCGCCCTTTTGATTTTGCAGCTCTTTCACAAGCTCTCGGAGGGTGAATATCACTTTGCAAGCTGCTCTTTTGTGCAGCCGCACACTTCGCGTAATTCTCTTATTCTTTGCGCAACCTCATTTGCAGGTGTGCTCATTTTTTTACCTTTTCTTTGATTTTTTATGTAATTATATCTCCAAAATACCGCTTCTCGGTGCAACCTTCAATATGACGTCTCCGCCTATTTGCGCACCGTTTTTGCAAAGCATATCGTGCGCCGCCTCGTATGCAAGAGAGGGCGTGTTGTTTTCGCTCGAAAGATGCCCGAGCACAATTTTACACGTTCCCCACATTGCAAGCTGCGTTGCGGCCCACGCCGCATTGTCATTGGAAAGATGCCCCAAAGCCGACAAAATTCGTTTTTTCAACGGATAGGAATACCGTCCGTTTTTTAGCATTTCCACATCGTGATTTGATTCGAGCAGCACCGTATCGCTGCGGTATAAGCATTTTAATAATTTTTCGTTTATATGCCCAAGGTCGGTTGCAACGGTATACCGTTTGTTTTCGGCAAGCACGCTGTAACCCACAGGGTCCGCCGCATCGTGCGGAATGGAAAACGGAAAAATCTCAAACTCCCTTATTCCAAACACTTCTCCCGGCTTGACCGCGCGAAGATTATGCTCGTAAACGTCATACAAATTCATTGCGTCAAGCGTTTTTTCGGTTGCATAAACGGGTATGTTGAATTTTTTTGACAAAACCCTCGCACCGCTTATATGGTCGGAATGTTCGTGCGTTATGAGGATTGCGTCAAGATTTTTCGGCGATAATCCGATTTGGCAAACGGCATCGCAAATTTTTGCACAGCTTACGCCGGCGTCTATTAAAATATTTGTGTCGTTTCCCGTAATAAGCGTTGCGTTTCCGCTGCTTCCGCTGAATAATGTTATAAATCTAATCATCTGTTCTTTTTATATCCGCTCCTAAATTTGTAAGCTTTTCTATAATATTTTCATATCCTCTGTCAATATGATAAACATTTAAAACCTCTGTTGTACCGTTTGCGCAAAGAGCGGCAATAACCATACCTGCTCCCGCGCGAAGGTCGGTGGATTTTACATCTGCGCCGGTAAGCGGATGACCGCCTTCAATAACCGCAACCGAACCGTTAACCGTAATTTTTGCGCCCATTTTTTCAAGCTCGGTAACGTATTGAAACCGCGAATCCCACACACCTTCGGTTACAATGCTTGTACCGTTTACGGTGGTAAGAAGCGCTACCATAGGCGGCTGAAGGTCTGTCGGAAAGCCCGGATACGGAAGGGTTTTAACGTTGATTTTGTTTAAATTCCCTTTTGCACAAACCCTTATTTCGTCATCACCCTCGGCAACCTCAACGCCCATTTCGATAAACTTTGACGTTATCGCCTCAAGGTGCTTTGGAATAACGTTTCGTATTGTTACATCGCCGCGCGTTGCCGCCGCCGCAAACATATACGTTCCCGCCTCAATCTGGTCGGGGATTACGCCGTATGTGCCGCCGTGCAGCTTTTCAACGCCTGTTATTTTGATAACGTCGGTGCCTGCACCCTTGATGTTTGCACCCATTGAATTCAAAAAGTTTGCAACGTCAACAATGTGCGGCTCCTTTGCGGCATTTTCCATAACCGTAACGCCCGGCGCACGCACCGCCGCAAGCATAATATTTATTGTTGCGCCAACGCTCACAACGTCAAAATAAACCTGACCGCCTTTTATTTGCTCTCCGTCCACATAAATGCTGCCGTGTTTTATTTCAACCTTGCAGGAAAGCGCCTCAAACCCTTTTATATGCTGGTCAATCGGGCGTATGCCGAAATTGCAGCCTCCGGGAGGTGGAACAACCGCTTTTTTAAACCGTCCGCACAGTGCGCCGAGAAGATAGTACGACGCACGCATTTTTGACGCTATTTCTTTTTCGGCAACGTATGTATTCAAGGTTGTCGCGTCAATTTTTACGGTATTTGCGTCTAATTTTTCGACCTTTGCGCCTAATGATGAAAGAATATCCAAAATAATTCGAACGTCCTTAATGTCAGGAACGTTTTCAATAATACATTCGTCCTCAATTAAAATTGCTGCAGGAATGATTGCAACGGCGGCATTTTTTGCGCCCGAGATATCAACCGTGCCGCACAGCGCTTTTCCGCCCGTTATAACAAATTTTTCCAAGGTATTTTCACCCACCCTTTATTTTGCCTGTAAAATGCCTTATAATATCATATTTTATTATTATATCACTATATTGAAAAAAATAAAAGAGTTTTTTTAAATTTTTTATTTCCGAATTTTTTAAATAAGACAATTTTTGATGCTGTTTTCAAGCAATTAAGCTTTATTTTCGAAATTTTTTGTTTATTCGGTTATGCAAAATCGATTTTGCATTTATTTAATCCTCAACTTTTGGAATTTTCACAAAAATTACCGCGCCGTTTGTGCAGTTTCCGAACGACAAACCGTACTCGTCGCCGTAAAAAAGCTTTAACCGCTCGTTAATACTCTTAAGCCCAAATCCGCTGCCGCCGCTGCTTACAAACGTGCCGTTTTGCACCGATTTTATAATTTCATCCGAAATGCCCTCGCCGTTATCCGACACAGTAAACAAAATATTCTTGTCGTCATATTTTGCGCTGATTGAAAAAATGCCTTTAAATTCATCGTCCTCCTTCATACCGTGCTTTATAAAATTCTCCAAAAGCGGCTGAAAAATAATTTTTAAAATTCGGCATTGCAAAATTTCATCGGGCACATCAAAAATAATCTGCTCAATGTTTTCAAAACGGATTTTTTGAATTTCAAAATAAAGCCGTACATGCTCAAGCTCGTTGCGGATAGAAATAATCTCATTGCCCTTGTTTAACGTGAGCTTATAATAATCGGCAAGCTTTGTGACGGTTGACGAAATATTTTTTGTTTCGTTGTTAATAGCCATCCAGTTTATAAGGTCAAGAACGTTATACAAAAAATGCGGATTTATCTGCTCGTACAAAATTTTAAGCTCGGCGCTTTTTATAATTTTGCCGTTTTCGTACTGCTGCTTCATTGCATTTTCAAGTTCTTTTATCATCTTATTGTAATTTTCGGACAAAACGTCAATTTCGTCTGCCGTATCATTAGGCACGCCGCCAAGGTTAATGGGCGTAAAATTGCCGTTTGACGCACGCGTAACCGAGTTGTTCAGCCTTATAATACGCTTGTTTACCGAGCGCGAAATAAAATACGCAAGCACATATGCCAAAATCATTGCGATAAGCATATTAAGCACCATAATTCGGTTAAGGTGCCCAAGCTCGTTTGTCAAAAGGCTGTCGCTTACAACATTTACAAAATGCCAGCTCGGATAGTCGATTTTTTTCACCATATAAAATCTTTTGTCACCCTCAACTCTTGTATGCACCCAGCCTTCGCTGTTAAGAGCGCTTTTAAAGGTATCTTCGTCCGCCTTGTACTCGCCTAACAGCTTGTAATCCGACGCGCAGATTACCTCGCCGTACTCGTTTAAAATATAGCTTACGCCCTTATCGGACACAGCGTTTTTATCAAGAACATTTTTAATTTTATCCTCGGAAATATAAATTTTCAGCGCGGCAATATGAGATGTAAAATTGTTTTTGTCAGAAATAAGCCTGCCTATGCTTATGTAGCTTTTGCCGTCCTCCAAAACCTCGCGCGTGCACAAAAGCGCCTTCTTATCCCGTATCATACGAGCGTACCAATCGCTTTTTTCCACCTCCGAAAGGCTTCCTGTGTAACTCATATTGCGAAATTCAAAGTCGTCGCGCAAAAATATTTTTATATTGTCAATATCGTTTTTGTCTATTGTTTCAATAAAGCTCTGTTCAAGACGGCACACAAGATTATACTGGTCGTAGTAGCTTAATTTTGAATAATCGGAAAAAACCGCCTCTTCAACGGTAACGTTGGAAATAATAAAATTGAGCACGCTCGAAAGGTTTATGATTTTCTGCTCAATATAGTCAATTGTCTGGTCGCTCGAATTCTGCGCCGAATACATAAGCTGATTTTCTATGTAACTGTTTACAATTCGTTTATTATATACAAAAAACACCGTTACAAGAATTAAAACAATTGGAATATATGAAATTAAAATTTTATCCTTCAGCTTTAATTTTCTTATCAATTTAATCATTTTCCAACCTCTTTTCATAGCACTTTTTTCAAATATATAGCAAATTTTTCTTGTTTGGTTGAACCTTTTTTCACTTTAAGATATAATTAAGTCTATCATAAAGACTTTTGTTTGTAAAGAGGTGCATAAATTATGGAAAAGCATTTCGAATGGAAAAATCCAAAAATTTTCAGAGTAAACGAAATGCCCGACAGAGCGTATTTTATTCCGTTTTCCTCTGAAACGTCAGCAGCGGAAAAACGCGAAAATTCGCCGTATTTTCACTTGCTCGACGGAGATTGGAAATTTTTATATAAAGAAAGCATTTCAAAGGCGGATAATTTTTTTGAAAACGGCTTTGATTTTTCAAATTTCGGCACGATAAAAGTGCCGTCATGCCAGCAAAGCTTCGGCTTTGGCAACGTTCAGTATCAGTCGTCGCCCTATCCGTTTATATTCGACCCTCCAAACGTGCCTGCAAAAAATCCGGTAGGCGAATATGTGCGTGAATTTGAAATTGAAAAAAGTGACAATAAAAATTATGAGCTTCATTTTGAGGGCGTGGATTCGTCTTTTTACGTTTGGCTCAACGGCGAATTTATCGGCTACGGAGAATGTCCGCACTGCGACTCATCTTTTGACATTACGCCGCACTTAAAGAACGGAAAGAACACGCTCTGCGCAATGGTTTTAAAGTGGTGCAGCGGCTCATACATAGAGGATCAGGACAAAATCAGGCTTTCGGGCATTTTCCGCAGTGTATTTATTTTGGAGCGCGACAAAAAATGCATACGCGACTTTTTTGTAAAAACCACTCTCGACGGCAAAATTTTTGCCGATGTAAAATCCGATACGGATTTCTGCGCTCGTATTTATGACGAAAACAACCGTTTAATCGGCGAAACAAGCGGCAAAAATTCGTTTGAGCTTACCGTTGACAACCCAAAATTATGGTCGGCGGAGCAGCCGTATTTATACACGCTGATTCTTCACAGCGGCAGTGAATTTATTTGTCAAAAGGTAGGTTTCAGAAAGGTTGAGGTAAAAAACAATGTTTTTTATGTCAATAATGAGCCGATAAAATTATACGGCGCAAACCGCCACGATACCGACCCGAGAAGCGGTTATACCGTAGATTACGAACACATAAAACGCGACCTTGTTATGATGAAACGAAATAACATAAACGCAATTCGGTGCTCTCACTATCCGAACTCTCACGAATTTTACGAGCTGTGCGACGAATTGGGATTTTATGTGCTTGCCGAGGCGGATATGGAGTGTCACGGCGGATATTATGTTGATAATTATGCGGCGATTGTGGATAATCCCGATTATGCGGACGCAATTTTAGACAGAGCGCACAGAATGGTGTATGCGCTTAAAAATTACACTTCAATAATCATTTGGTCGCTCGGTAACGAGTCGAACTGGGGCGAAAACATTGCCAACGAGGCAAAATTCATCCGCTCATATGACGATACGCGGCTTGTTCATTATGAGTCAATACCGCAGGAAAATATAAACCTGCCGGAAGTAAAGCCGCTTTTGGACGTTTATTCGAGTATGTATATGCCGATTGAAAAGCTTAAAAGTTTTTACGAAAATCCTTTAAACACAAAGCCCTTTGTCCTTTGTGAATATTCTCACGCAATGGGCAACAGCTGCGGAGATTTGAAGGATTATGACGCGCTTTTTGAAAGCGATGCGCGGTTTATGGGCGGATTTATATGGGAGTGGTGCGACCACGCGTTTTGCATTAAAAACGAAAACGGCGAAGAATACTACGGCTACGGCGGAGATTTTGGCGACAAGCACAACCTTTACAACGTGTGTATGGACGGTCTTATAAACCCCGACAGAGTACCTCATTCATCCTTGTATGAGGCAAAAGCGATTTTTGCGCCCGTAAAAATTTCTATGCCCGACAAAAAAATTCCCGAATTGAAAATCTTAAACCGCAATCGTTTTACCGACCTTTCATATCTCGAATTTACGGCGCAGACAGAGGTTGAAGGCAAGGTTATTCAAAGAGAAATTTTCAGCGTTTCGACAAAACCTATGCAAAGCGAAACCGTACAACTGAACCTTGAACTAACCGAAAAATGCCTTTCGTATCTTACAGTTTTTGTAAAAATGAAAAGCGAAACCGAATGGTGCGAAAAGGGGCACGAAATAGCGCGTTATCAATTTGAGCTGAACGGAAATATAAATGAAAGCAAAAATTCTTTCACCAAACCGACAGTAAAACAAAATTTAAGCGATATAACAATATGCGGCAAAGATTTTGAATACATCTTTTCAACCGATGAAGGCGCCATTTCGTCTATGAAAATAAACGGCAAAGAACTTCTTACATCACCGCAGAAAATTAACTGCTGGCGCGCGCCGACCGACAATGACAACACACCCGCAAAAGTGTATAATATGAAAGAAAAATGGAATATGACAAAAGAATTCGGCAACATTGAATATCCCGAGCATTCTCTCAAAAACATTACGGTTACCGAAGAAAACGGAAAAATTAAAATATGCGGCGACCTTATTTTTGCCGTACAGGGAAGAAAGCATATCGCCGAGGCAAAATGCGAATACATTTTTGACGGAGAAGGAAAAATAGAGATTATTCAAAACGGAAGGTTTAACGAAACCCTTCCTTACTGGTTGCCGAGATACGGATATGTATGGAACGTTGACAAGGAATTTGACAAAATTAAATATTTCGGCAAGGGTCCGCAGGAATGTTATGCGGATAAGTGCAGCTATGCAATTTGCGGCGCATACGATTATGTTATTGACAATCCGTTGGAGCAGTACGAAAAGCCGCAGGAGTGTCAGAGTCACTGCGGCACAAAATATCTTACGCTTTCGGATGCTGCCGGCACGGGTATAAAAATAAGCGGCGATTTTTCGTTTTGCGCGTCAAATTATGACATTCACGAGCAAACCGCGGCAAAGCACAGATACCAGCTTAAAAAATGCGATAATTTGTTTTTATACATCGACTTTTTTATGAGCGGTGTAGGCTCAAAATCGGTTGGCGGTCAAGTACCGAGCGAAGATTGCCGAATCAATCCCAACGATGAAATTAATTTTAAAATCACCGTAGAACCGCTCTACAGTCAAAGCTGATTTTATCGGAATAAAGTTTTATTTTCCCATATTTATGCCGATAATTCCGCCCACTGCGCCTAATATAAACGCAATTAACAGCGACAGAAAAAATTTCATTCCGAAATCCGCACCCGTATAAATCAGGTCGCCAATGCACGTCAGCAAAAGCCTATAAATAACGGCTGCAAGTCCGCCGTGCAAATATCCGCGCGACTGTGCGTTTTTTGCGGCGAAAATGCCCGTAACCAGCGCGGCAATGCCTCCGATTATGCCAACCGCGGTATTTGCCCAATCCTCATTAAACGACGTATATGTAACAATGAGCGCCAAAATCAGCAGCAGTACCAGCGATATAAGATACGCCGCTCCAACGGCTGCAAACGTTGATTTAACTCTTGATACGCCGCCTTTTGTGTCGGAAGCATTGGAAAAGTCAAGTTTTTTCAAAAAAATCACCCCGAATAAAGCTTTATATAACAAGCTTATTCGGGGATTTTCAATTTAATTACAAATTTTTAGGCTT
>JALEIO010000017.1 GCA_022769845.1 Oscillospiraceae bacterium | reverse complement strand
TTAGGGTTCGGATACATAATAGCTGATGAAAACGCCACCCGCTACGGAGCGGTTGAAACCATTGAAGAAGGCGCGTTTTACAAAGATTTTCTTAAAAAGCACGAGGGCGAATTTGACGGAATTATCATTTGTCTGCCCAATTTCGGTGACGAAAACGGCGCGTATGCCGCGCTTAAGGACGCAAATGTGCCCATTTTGGTTCAGGCGTATCCCGACGAGATAGGTAAAATGGATTTTGCTCACCGCCGTGACGCGCTTTGCGGAAAAATAGCAATGTGCAACGTTTTAAGGCAGGCAGGCATAAAATACACGCTTACAACAAAAACCGCCGTTTCTCCGTCGGACGAAAGCTTTGCCGAGGATGTTCGTCAATTCGGCGCGGTGTGCAGAATTGTCAAAAATTTAAAAAGCTTTAACATCGGCGCTATCGGTGCGCGTACAACGGCATTTAAAACGGTGCGCTTTGACGAAATTGCTATGCAGAGAAAAAGAATTAACATTGAGACAATCGACTTTTCGGTTGTTTTTGCAATGATGAACGAGCTTAAAAAAGAGGATTTGACCGAAAAAATCAAGGTTTTGGAAAACACAGCTTCGTTCGGAAATTATCCCGACATAAAAAAGGAAAATCTTGCGCGGCTTTTAATTTCGCTTGAAAAATTAATAAAACAATACAACCTTCAGGCTCTTGCAATACGCTGCTGGGACGAGCTTGAAAAGATTTGCCAAATCGCGCCCTGTCTTGCAATGAGCATACTGAACGAACAGCATATTCCGGCTGCCTGTGAGCTTGACGTAAACAATGCCGTTATGATGTATGCGCTGGATTGCGCATCCGAAAACGCCGTTATGCTTCTTGACGTAAACAACAACTATGCCGATGAGGCAAACAAAACAGTGCTTTTCCACTGCTCGGCAATTCCCGAATCGTTTTTTGTTAAAAAAGGCGAGGTGTCGGAGCATCTGATGTTTAAAAAGAGCTATGGCGACGGCACGGGAGTGGGCATTGTAAAAGGAAAAATTATTCCTACAAACGTTACAATCGGAAGCTTTAAAACCGAGGACGGTCAGCTTTGCGCATTCACAACCGAGGGACGCCTTACCGACGATAAGCTGGATGACGCGTTTTTCGGCTGCGGAACTGTGTTTGAGAGTGCGAAAAACGCAGAGCTTTTGACGTATATGTGCAAAAACGGTTACCGTCATCACGTTGCAATCGCAAAGGGAAGCTGGGCAAGAGCGGTTAAAGAGGCAATGGAGAATTACCTTGAATATAATATTGATTTGATATAAGGAGGAGTGCAAAATGAATAAACTTGGTATTTTTATGAATTTTTGGGAGAAAAACTGGGACGCCGACCACGCAAAATATATAAAAAAGGTGAAAAAGCTCGGTTTTGACATTCTGGAATTTCAGGCGCAGCCGCTGCTGGATATGTCGGACGAAAAAATCAGAAATTTAAAAAAACTGGCTGACGAAGAAGGAATTGAGCTTACATATTCGCTCGGTCTTGACCCAAATTATGACGTTTCATCGCTTGACGAAGGTGTTCGCCAAGGCGGAGTCAAGTATTTGCAGGATATTATCCGCAAAATGAAAATCGGCGGCGGTACGCTTTTGTCGGGCGTAAGCTACGCAGGCTGGGGCACGCCGAACGTGATTATGGACAGCAAGGAAGCGTATCTTGAGCAAAGCGTAAAAAGTATGCGCGAGATTGTGAAGGTTGCCGAGGAATGTAGTGTTACATACTGCGTTGAGGCGGTTAACAGGTTTGAAACGTGTCTTATAAACACTGCAAAAGAAGCGGTGGAATACTGCGATATGATAGACAGTCCGAATATCGGAGTTTTGCTTGACACATATCATATGAATATTGAGGAAAAAAATATCGGCGACGCGATAAGATATGTAGGCGCTGACAGGCTTAAAAACTTCCATACGGGCGAAAACAACCGAACTGCGCCCGGCAGAGGACATATCGACTGGGATGAAATTTTCAAGGCGTTGTCCGACATAGGCTATGAGGGCAGAATTGTGTCCGAGCCGTTTGTTATGCAGGGCGGCGAGGTTGGACGTGATATTCACGTTTTCCGCGACTTGGTTGAAAATCCCACAGAGGAAAAGATTGACGCCGAGGCAAAATTTTTGCTTGAATTTGAAAAGAAAATGATAGAAAAATATAAAAGATAAAAAGCTTTATCAACATTTTGACGCAGTTTTTGAGGTTATTTGTAAATTGAATTTGCAAATTGCTAAAGAAAGTAAAGTTGCTTAAAAGCTGTCACACACAAAAATCCCCGGACTTTAAAGTCCGGGGATTAATTTTTATAACATAGGAAATTGCTCGTTTTGAGTGAGCAATTTTGCTTGTTTCAAAAAAGCG
>JALEIO010000006.1 GCA_022769845.1 Oscillospiraceae bacterium | reverse complement strand
AGAAACTGAAAAACAATACTGAAAAATAACATCTGTTATCATTCTGTTATCAATTCCAAAATAAAATCCCCGAAAACCGCATTACAACGCAGTTTTCAGGGTATTATTTATTATTCCCACTCGATAGTTGCAGGTGGTTTAGATGTAATATCATATACAATTCTGTTGATATGCTTAACCTCATTAATAATGCGGTTTGAAGCGGATTCAAGGATATCATACGGAATTTTTGCCCAATCGGCAGTCATAAAGTCATTTGTGGTAACTGCGCGCAGAGCGAGCGTATAATCATAGGTGCGGCCATCGCCCATAACTCCAACCGAACGCATATTTGTGAGCACCGCAAAATACTGATGCACCTTTTTATCATACCCTGCTTTTGCAAGCTCGTCGCGGAAAATAAAATCCGCATCCTGCAAAATTTTTGTTTTTTCCTCGGTGATATCCCCTATTATTCTTATTGCAAGTCCGGGACCCGGGAATGGCTGACGCCACACCAAAAATTCAGGTATACCAAGCTCCAAGCCGACTTTGCGCACCTCATCCTTAAACAAATCACGAAGCGGCTCTATAATTTCTTTAAAATCAACATAATCCGGAAGTCCGCCGACATTGTGATGACTCTTTATCACAGCAGCATCACCTGTACCGCTTTCGATAACATCCGGGTAAATTGTGCCCTGAACAAGGTAATCGACTTTACCGATTTTTTTAGCCTCCTGCTCAAACACCCTTATAAATTCCTCTCCGACAATTTTACGTTTTGTTTCGGGGTCAGACACGCCTTTAAGCTTACCCAAGAATCTGTCTTTTGCATTAACGCGAATAAGATTCATATCAAACTTTTCTTTAAAAGTCTTTTCAACCTCGTCGCCTTCATTTTTCCTCAAAAGACCATGGTCAACGAAAATGCAGGTTAAATTTTTACCTACCGCTTTGTGAACCATAACCGCCGCAACAGACGAATCAACACCGCCCGAAAGTGCGCAGAGAACTTTTTTGTCCCCTATTTTCTCACACAGTTTTTCAATAGACTGCTTTGCAAACTCGTCCATTTTCCAGTCACCGTTTAAACCGCATACGTTGTATAAAAAGTTATGCAGCATTTTTTGACCGAAAACAGTATGCTCAACCTCCGGGTGAAACTGCACCGCATAAAGCTTTTTATCTTCGTTTTCCATTGCGGCAACGGGACAGTGCGCTGTAGAAGCAATAATTTTAAAACCTTCGGGAATGTTGGCAATATAGTCGGTATGGCTCATCCAGCATACCGATTTTTCTTCAACACCGTTAAATAATTTTGACGATTTATCAATTTCAAGCTCGGTTTTGCCATACTCGCGCATATTGGCGCTTTTAACCTCGCCGCCCAACAAATGCGCCATAAGCTGGCTGCCGTAGCAAATGCCCAAAATCGGAACACCGAGCGAAAAAATTTCTTTTGTATAAAGCGGAGAACCGTCCTCGTAAACGCTGTTCGGACCTCCTGTAAATATAATTGCGGAAGGATTTTTAGCCTTGATTTCTTCTATGCTTTTTGTAAAAGGCACTACCTCGCAGTACACATTGCACTCACGCACACGGCGTGCGATAAGCTGATTGTACTGGCCGCCGAAATCAAGAACTATGACTAACTGATTATTCAAAAAGACAACTCCCCTCAATGATTAGATTATCTTAATATTATAGCATAAGTTTTACGGCGTTTCAACATAAAATTTGTCAAAATCCTCACTAATTTCCGAATATTCGTTGTTTTTAAGATTAAAAAGCCATATTTTATCAAAAAACCGTTCAATTCTGATAAATTTAACAAGTTTCTTTGCCGAAAAATCTTTAAAATCGCACAAATATTTTTGAATATTTTTTTCGTCCTTTAAAAACTCAAAGCACGCCTCCTTAAAGTGCGGATTTTTTTCAAAATTATTTTTCTTTTTACATTTTGCATTTGTCATACGGTCAAAATTGACGTAATCGGCAAAATCGTCAAATTCGCAAAATACATCTATCAAAACGTCGCAAAGCATATCGGGCGAAAGTCCTATTTCAAAAAGGTGATTTTTTTCAAAATGCGCTGCAATACGGTCAAAAATTTTAAATCGGCTTTCAAACTTATCAAAAAGGTAATTTATGCTCTTTTCAAATTCGCCGCTGTTATAATACTTGTCCAAAACCTGCTCAATTTTTTTAAGATAACAAATATCGTCAAACGACATAAAATCATTTGAAATTATCTCATACGGCGCTTTACTTTTAAAAACATAGCCGTATTTTTCGGCTTCATTTCGTATTCTCGAGCCTTTCAAAAGCTTTAAAAAACCAAGCTGCAGCATATGCGGCTTTAAGGAAATGACATCATCAAACGATTTTTTAAAGCTCTGTAAATCCTCGTACGGAAGCCCTGCGATAAGGTCAAGATAAATATGAATTGTTCCGAGGCTCAAAAGCGATAAAATACGTCCTTTAAGCTTGTTAAAATCAATTTTTCTTCCGATTGCCGCAATGGTTTTTTCGTTTGTGGACTGCACGCCGATTTCAAACTGCATAATATCTTTTTTTGCTTTTTTTAAAATTTCAAGTGTGGAGTCTGTTATCAAATCACCTGCAAGTTCAAAATGAAATTTAGTATTTTTACAATTATCGATGATATACAAAAAAATATCCTCCGCTCGCTTTCTGTCGGCGTTAAATGTGCGGTCCACAAACTTTACCAGCGGAATATTATTGTCTATAAAAAACTTAAGCTCTTTTTTTACGCGGAAAACATCAAGAAAGCTTACCGCGTTTCCCTCCCCCGACAGACAATAGCTGCAATTATAGGGACAACCGCGCGACGATTCGTAATAAACAATTTTGTTTTTAAGCTCATCTGCATTGTCGTAAACAAAAGGATACGCGTTTAAATCTTGCGCCGCAAGCTTTTTAGTCTGAAAAATTTCGCCGTTTTCACGGTATGTAAGCGACGGAACATTTTTATAATTTCTTTCGCCTTCCAGCTCCGACAGCAGTGATTTAAAAGGAATTTCGCCTTCACCGCTGATTATAAAATCAATAAAATTATACTGTTTCATAATATCGTACGAATCGTACGACACCTCAAGGCCGCCCAAAACAATTATAATTTCAGGCTTTGCTTTTTTAAGGCACTCGCAGATATACAAAACCTTTTCAACATTCCATATGTAACACGAAAACGCTATAACGTCGGCATTTTCTTCATAAATGCCCGATATTACAGCGTCGGTGTTATCGTTAATTGTATATTCTTTCAAAATTATGTCAAACTCACTGCAAAACTTTTTAAGACATCTTACCGAAAGACTTGAATGAACAAATTTTGCATTGAGCGCAGCAAGAAGTGTTTTCATTTGTACCGCCCTTAATGTTTTTCCTTAATTTTACCACACTTTTTTAAAAATGTCACTACCTTTGTTACTCTATTTTATCATCATTTTTGATGTTTCGTTCTGCTTTATCAAATTCTTTGCACACTTTGCAGCCTGTGCAGTAGCTTACATTGTTCTCAAAAATATTTTCAATTGTCTTTAATATTTCCTTGTTTTCAAACATATCCTTGTTGTGAATAACAACCTTTTTCGGTGCAAGATTTATAAGCTCACTCAAAAGTATATCGTAAACGTCTAAAATTTCATCTGCAATTTCAACGCTGATTTCGCAGTCTGAAACGGGAATTTTATTTTGATTTTCGTCAATCAAAACATACTCGCCGTTTTTTCGCTTAAAAACGTCAACGCGCTCGCACTCGGAATTTTGCATATCAAGAAAATGCTTTAAAAGCTTAATAAACTCCATATATTCTTTTTTTGCCAAATACTCGTCCGCAATATCTTCCGCCACTGAAAAAATTCCGTTTAAAAAGCTGCCAAGCCTGAAATCGCAAAAGCCTTTTATCTCAAAAAAGCTGTTTTCTGAAAGATAGGCAAAAACCTCGTCAGCTATAAGCTTTTTTTCTTTTTTTGCGTCAAGCAAATCGAAAATTTCTTCCTTTTCGCTTTTTTCAAAATAATAGTAAATATCGTCGACTGCTTTAAGAAAAAATCGTTTTACATATGTCGTATAAATAAAATCGGCAATAATTTCACTCGCAGTTTCTTTTGAAACATCGCTGTCAAGAAACATTTTCACAAAAAGGTGTGTTTTTCCTGTAAAACTGCCGAAAATAAAGCCGTTTTCATTAAGATTTTTTAAAAATTCATCTGTTTTGTCGCTTTTAAAAAAATCAGTGTCAACCGCTATGGTGTAGCACACTTTTTTACAAACCTCCCTCGCTTTAAATTACAATCGCACTCCCTATATCCTCCAAATTACCGTTTTTAAGCGAAACGGCGCTGATATTTCTCTTTTTAAGAAAATTTTCAATTTTTGCATAATCGGGGTGCAATTTTATATCGCCGAAAAAAGCAAGTGTATTTTTGTTAACTTTAACACTCGCACCGCCGATAAACCCGTTTTTGTAACCCTTTAACAAAACATATCCGCCGCTTATCAAAAGAGCGTCAATACCACATTTTATACAGGCGTCAAAAATGCCCTTATCCTCGGTAATAACCGACATTTCATCAACTACGCACACATTGCATTTTGCATATCCTTGAGAAACGTTGACGCACTCTAAATTATTGTCCGAAATATACTTTTTTATAACCGCGTCGGTATATTTAAAATTGTGAATTACAAACCGCCCGACCCTTGCTATATTATATGCAATATCGTCGGGGTAGTGACTTTTAAGAGCGCTGCTGCCGCAAACTATATTGAAACGTGTACCTAAAAGTTTTTTATAATAAGGAAAAAGCGTTTTTTCGCATACAAATATATTTTCGCCAAGATGAACAAGCTGCATATCAATATGCGTATTTGTCGGCGCGGTTAAATTCTTCACTGTTTCACCTTTTATTATGCGCGCTCCTATGCTTTTAAACATTTTTTCTTCCGCAAATTTGTTAATTATAAAAATTTCGGGATTTTTTTCGGGTAAATTCGGAATAATACTCATAAGCCACACCTTTTTTCGTCAGTTTATTTTATTGTATCACATTTTTTTAAAAATTCATAGTATAACATAAGAGATAAAAAATTTTT